>NZ_JAAGPL010000061.1:0-46873 GCF_017104785.1 Burkholderia sp. Ac-20353
CCATGCGAACCGCCTCAACCTTGAATTCCAGCGTGTACCGCGCCCTCGGGTTACCCATTGCTCAATCCTCCGTCACTGAAGTTTTACACACTCTCAGTAACGGATACGTTTTTCGAGGGCAAGGTCAGTGCTACGTCTATTGGTGGGTCGACGGCATTCACGCCGGGCTGCGCAGCGAGAACTCCGATGGCCAATGCCTGCTGGTGATCATCGGTGTGAAGCCCGATGGGAGCAAAGAGCGCGTGGCGATCGGTGACGGGTATCGAGAAACGAAGGCATCGTGGTTGGAGCTGCTGCTCGATCTGAAAGCGCGGGGCTTGCAAGCAGGTCCACGGCTGGCCGTCGGCGACGGCGCAATGGGCTTCTGGGCGGCTCTGGAAGACGCGTTTCCGGCGACGCAGGGCCAGCGCTGCTGGTTTCATTACGCCGATGTCGGAATAAGTTCCACAAAATGGGCAATGTGCTCAATGCTCTGCCGAAGTCGCAACAGGCTCGCGCGAAGGCCGAACATGCAGGCGATCTGGATGGCTGCGACACGCGCCGAAGCCCACACCGCGTTCGATCGTTTCGTGTCGATCAATGGGGCGAAATATCCGAAGGTGACCGAGACGTTGAAGAACGATCGAGAGAGCTTGCTGGCCCTTTACGACTATCCTGTGGAGAACTGGCAGCACCTGCGGACAACAAACGCCATTGAGTCGACGTTCGCGACGGTGCGCCACCGCACAGCGCGTACGCGCAACTGCGTGTCGCGGCCGACCTTCCTCGGTCTGGCATTCAAGCTGATTGAGGAGGCTGAGAAAACCTGGCGCCGTATCAACGGCCCGGAAAAGATCAAGCTGTTGCTTGATGGCATTGCCTTCAAGGACGGAGAACCGGTGCAGGACGATCAACCGGTTCAGCAGAAACTCGCCGCCTGACATCGCCGGCTATCAACTGCTCATACACCAGACTTGACGATATCTCCATGCGGCGCGGAGGTGATGATCTGCCCGTTGTCATGATCGGGGCGCGCGACGATGTCGTCGAGCGTGTCAAAGCTCTCGACTGTGGGGCGGATGACTTTATATTGAAGCCGCTCAATGTCCGCGAAGTTCTTGCAAGGATACGTCGTGTCATGAAGCGGGCGATGGCCGGACCGCTACAGGCCCCGTCGCTTGGGCGATCGTTCAGCTTCAATGGTTTTTGCCTGGACTACGCTGCCGTTAGTCTTGTCTTTCACGGGGCACCTATTCAGATGGCTCAAGCTGAATATGCGACTCTCGGTGTGTTCGCAAAGTTTCCCGGGATTGTTCTATCGAGAGATGTCATCGCACAACGTATCCAGTGGTCTGAGAAATCCCTCAGATCTACTGCGAAGCGGGCAATACGCGCTCCGTAATCGACCCGCTGGGAAAGTCCCTGATTGCGCGGATCGAGAACAAGGACGCGATAGTGCTTACGAAGCAAATACATCACGTGAATGTACTCCGCGCCAGACGCAGCCCAACCTAGCACAAAAATGAGCGGCTTTCCCTGACCTGCTTCCCAGTAAGACTGCTTCACGCCATCGCTGGTCTTGAGCGACTTGATCTGCAAATCCTCGAAATCCGACAGCCGTGCAGGAAGGCCTTCTAGCTCGTTCGGGAAAACATAGTCGCTGCCAAGTACGTCGACCGTATTCGTCGCCGATGCGACCGGCGACGAAGCCTGCCCGTCGCCGACTTCACTCTTGCCCTCGTACATGCCCACCTCCTTTCAAAGGTTGTCACGTCATACAAGCCGCGAGGTAGCCGCCATGCTCCATAGGATACGCACGCAGAATCGGCCAGAATGTATTCCATCCTGATCAAGATGAATATCGATTGCCATCCTACATCTGAAACAAATAGTTTCAAATCGACCTGTAACCGTGCTGACAAGTTGCAACGTCCGACTGCAACGCTCAAATCCACGGCGCAGTCAGGATCCGACAATGAATGGTCGTCCCCGCATCAAATTCCGACCGCTCGGGCGCCCACTTTGGGCACCTCGACCGATGCATGAATTCAACTTGCGACAAACGTCAGAACCGCTTCGCAATGCAATAGCGAGATCAGTCAATTCAAACGAATTCCGGCTGACTGCCGCTCCACCGCCGCAGCACGACATCGATTGCCTCGACGCTCCTTGTCGAGACGTCCGGAGATCCGATGCAAATTGGCAATGGGTACACATAGTGCGCTAGTGCAGCTTTCCCCTATGCACCAACCGCAAGTATCGGCGCATTCAAGCAGGCTGGGCGTCGCGGACCAAAATAACTGCGGTGAATGGCCTGCATTCATGCACCTGCGTAGACGCGTTCTTCTGAACTCGGCAACCTTCTCCGCACTACAAATAGCAAACATGGATTTGGAGACAAAAAATGCATTCATCAGAAGGTAGGCTCGAGGTTCGCAGCTGGCTCGACACGCAGCCGGTATCACTCTTCCAATGGCGCGTCCTATGGCTTTGCTTCGCGATCGTTGCGGTCGACGGGTTCGATACCGCGTGCGTGGGATTCATCGCACCGGCACTCAGCCGAGAATGGCACCTTCAGCCGACGGTTCTGGGCGCGCTTTTCGGCTCGGGCCTCATCGGGCTGATGGTCGGAGCACTCCTGTTCGGCCCGTTGGCCGATCGGATCGGGCGGCGAAAAACGCTGATTGCAACTGTCGCCTTTTTCGGGCTTACCAGCCTTGTTAGTGCATACGCCCCAAACATCGAACTCCTCATCGCGCTCCGCTTCGTCACCGGCCTGGGATTGGGGGGAGCCATGCCGAATGCGATTGCGCTAACGTCCGAATATTGCCCCGAGCGCAAGAAATCCTTTCTGACAACGGTCATGTTCTGCGGATTCACCTTGGGCTCAGGGTTAGGCGGAATCGCCGCGGCTCAGTTTCTGCCCACACTTGGTTGGCGCAGCATTTTGATCCTGGGTGGTGTGCTGCCAATACTTCTGTTCCCGATCATGCTGGTCAGCTTGCCAGAGTCAGTACGCTACCTGATGTTGCAAAAAGGTGTGTCGCAAGAGCTCATTGCGCGGATTCTTCGAAAGATTTCGCCTGCCAACGTTCCGGAGAACGCGAGGTTTACGTTGAACGAAGTCGCTCAAAACACTTCGCCCGTTCGACAGCTGTTCACTCCCGAGTATCGCACCGTCACGATGCTTCTATGGGCCGTCTTCTTCATGAGCTTGTTGGTTGTCTACTTGCTGACGAACTGGTTGCCAACGCTTGTACATAACTCGGGTATGCCACTCGCGATTGCCTCGAAAGTGGCCGTGATGTATCAGGTAGGCGGAACGATCGGTGCATTGGTTATTGGTCGAATGATGGATAAAGCAAGCCCGACCGCGATTCTGGCATTGTCCTACGCGTTTGGTGCAATCTTTCTCGTCACCACTGGCTTAGTCTCGGGTACGTTGCTGGCAGTAACAGTCATGGGTGTCGGCTTCTGCATCAGCGGCTCCCAGATCGGGGCAAACGCATATGTGGCTAGATATTATCCAACCTCCAGTCGAGTAACTGGCATCAGTTGGGCACTCGGCATTGGGCGCCTCGGATCGGTTGTCGGCGCACTCATTGGTGGCGCACTGCTGTCGGCCCAGATCAGTTTTCCGGTTCTGTTCGCAATCGTTGCGGCACCTGCCGCTATCGCCTCTATCTCGATATTCGCGTGCGGACGACAGGTGCGCTCCGCACGTTCCGAAGAAGTAGTTGCCTAAGACGCCGGCGTTGTCGAACCGGGCGTCACTGACACGCATCGGCCTGTGCAATCGCCCTTGCGGCCAATCCGAAACTTCGCCGATCTCCAAATTTGCCTTATCCGATCTACGCATTCATATTTTTTGTAGTCCTATAAATAATAGGGAATTACCCAGCCATCGATGGAGCGGAGACAAATGAAGCAGTCGAAATGGATTTTCGCAGGACTGGCCCTTTTCAGCGCCCCAGCTTTCTCTCAAAGTAGCGTCACCCTGTATGGCGTGATTGACACGGGCATCGAATTTGTGTCGCACGCAAACGCTACCGGAGACAAGATGATTCGGATGCCAGGCATCACTGGTGAGATACCGTCGCGTTGGGGGTTGCGTGGCACAGAGGATCTCGGTGGTGGACTTAAGACAATCTTCCAACTCGAAAGCGGTTTTAATCCGAGAGGTGGTGATTTAGGACAGGGCGGTAGATTGTTTGGCCGGCAAGCATGGGTCGGCCTGCAAGGCCCCTGGGGCACCGTTTCGTTTGGACGGCAATACTCCATGACATTCTGGGGTTTAACGGACTCCGATATTCTCGGCCCTGACATCTACGGCAGCGCATCGTTGGACACCTACATCCCCAACGCTCGCAGCGACAACACAATTGCCTACATGGGCACATTTCGCGGTCTGACGCTCGGTGCCACCTACTCCTTTGGCCGCGACTCCGCCGGAACCGGCAATTCTCCCGGGCAAGGAGCCTGTGTTGGCTCAGTTGCCGGACACTTCACTCAGTGCCGACAGTGGAGCGCGATGATCAAGTACGATGCACCCGCGTTTGGTGTGTCTGCATCCTATGATGAGCAACGAGGTGGCGCCGGGGCCGCCGCGAACTTCTTCAACGGCATCGCGCCGTTTGCACTGACGAACGAGGGCGACAAGGATGTTCGCATGCAATTGAGCGGGTACGGCAAGCTGGGCCCAGTCAGGCTGGGTGCTGGCTGGATTGGTCGTCACGTCGAGACCATCTCACCAGCGGTGCCAGATGTACGTTCCAATTTGTTCTTCGTCGGCGCCGCGTATCAGGTCACACCATCAGTTCTTTTGGATGGGGAAGCATTTCGAATCGTGAACAGCGACCAAAACACTCGCGCGACCATGACCACACTGAGAGGCACATATTTCCTTTCGAAGGCGACAGCCGTCTATCTGCAGTCGTCATACCTGTGGAATAGCGCCCACGCTCGTTACACCTTGAGTTCGGGTGGTGGCGGTACGACGCCAGCCGCAGGTGTTGGACAATTGGGCGTGATTGCCGGCATCCGGCATCTTTTTTGACCACGGGTAGCGCCGGCGTTAGAAGCGCGTCTGCGGTACTCAGCATCTTTTCAAAGGAATCATAGTGCAGAAACTTGCCATCTCGATCAAGCTCAAGTTCCTTCTGACATTCGGTACATGTACGGCCTTGATGCTCGGCGCGGGGGTGGCAAGCGGGATCGGACTCATCTTCGAACCCAATGCCGACGCTGCGCATCGTGTCGCGCTGACAATCGTCATTGCAACCACGCAGGTAGGATGTTGCGTCTCGATACTCGGCGGCCTCCATCTGCATCGCACTGTTTGCGGTGGACTCAATCGGCAGCGGCAAAAATTCAAAGAAATCGCGGACACGCTTGACCTGACGAGAAGGTCCGCGAGCCCTCGCAAGGACGAGTTCGGACGTGCCGCCACGGAGTTCGACCGCCTGATGCACCGCGTCGAAGAGACAATATCCACGGTACGCGTTTCGATTGACATCTTTGATACCGCAACGCAAGAACTCGCCGCGGGAAACCTCGACCTGTCAGCGCGCACGGAGGAGCAAGCCGCTTCACTGGCTGAAACGGCGTCCAGCGTGGCTCAAATCACCAACACCGTTAAACAGAACGCCGACAACGCGTATCAAGCAAGCGAGCTTGCCACGAAGGCCACCGCCATTGCGGAGACCGGCAGCCAAGTCGTTCAGACAATGGTCCACACCATCGAAAAAATCAGCGGCAGTTCGAACAAAATTGCCGAGATTACAAGCGTAATCGATGGCATTGCATTTCAAACAAACATACTCGCCCTCAACGCAGCAGTCGAAGCCGCCAGGGCTGGCGAGCAGGGCAAAGGATTTGCTGTCGTGGCTAGCGAAGTCCGCAGCCTTGCCCAACGGTCTGCTACGGCTGCAAAAGAGATTGAGGAACTCATCGCATCGTCCGTTGCGATGATCGAGGAGGGCTCGCAGCAAGCAATCGAAGTCAGCACCGTCATCAGCGATATCAGAAGTTCGACGAAACACGTCTCCGACATCGTCGGCGAGATTTCCGCGGCGTCCGAGGAGCAAAGTCACGGCATTGCTCAAGTCAATCTTGCAGTCGTCCAGATGGATCAGGTCACGCAGCAAAATGCGGCTCTGGTCGAGCAAGCAGCTGCTGCGGCACACTCGCTAGAAGAACAGTCCGGAATGCTCAGGGCGGCAGTGTCTTCATTCAAGCTTATGTAGATATTGGGTGACGTGGTGTTGCCATGCAACCTCAATTGCTGAACCGCTATCGTCGATAGTCCCACGCTCCGCGAACATTGGCCGGTAAAAAAGGCAATTGGAAATTTCCGAGCGCCATCAATCCCCTGATCTTTTTCGCTCAACGCTCTTTGTCTCCAAAGGAAACGGGAAATCTCGACCCCGACGTAAGGCTTTTAACGGATATTAGTCAACCATGTGCACGGGCGATCTCGCTACAGATGGCAAGACCCAGCCCCGATCCTTAATGCTCAGTACCAGGGGCACGCCAGAATCGCTCGAATAAAAGCGAAAAATGCTCGGGGTTGATACCAGGCCCTACTACCCCGGGCAACGTAACCGCATACGCATCGGCAAACGTGGCTCCCAAGGACAGTGGTTACGGGAGTGCGCGGCGACAATCATTTTGGCCGGTATAGCGACAGAGGTTTTGGCCGGTGGGGAGAAGTCGGAGGCGGCGTAGCCGCCGGAGACTTCTCCCCACCGGCGGCGCCGAGTCGGCCGGGTTCTACGATGGCTGATCAAATCAAGAAGAAGCGATCAGCCGCATGTCCGGAACCCGCATCACCGACCAACTGACCCTGCCTCGTTTTCACGTACAGCAACTCATGCGGCGATCAACCTGACCTTGTAGTCGACGGGGGCAAGGTAGTCGATCGAGGTATGCAAGCGTTGCCGATTGTAATAGCCTTCGATCCAATCGACGATATCCAGGCGGGCGTGGGCGCGCGTTTCGTAGTGAGTCTGATAGATTCTTTCGACCTTCAGCGTCTTAAAGAAGCTCTCCATCGGGGCGTTGTCCCAGGCGTTGGCACGACGGCTCATTGAAACGTTTATCTTGAACGAGGCGCTCAGTTTCCGGTAAGCACGACTGGCGTATTGGCTGCCGCGATCGGAGTGCAGCAGCAATCCCGGTGGTGGTTTGCGTTGCCAGCAAGCGCTGCGCAATGCCTGGCAGACCAGATCCGCGTTGATCCGCTCGGACATCGACCAACCCACGATGCGCCGGCTCGCAAGATCCAGGATCGCTGCCAGATACAACCAGCCTTCGCCGGTCCTGATGAACGTGATGTCGCTTACCCACGCCTGATTGGGCTGCCAGCCGTCGAAGCGGCGATCCAGCAGATTCGGCGCCACCGGCAGATGATGCGTCGAATCCGTGGTCACCCGATACGGGCGCTTGTAGACCGGGCGCAGCCCCTGACGTTGCAGGCTGCGTCGCACACGTTCGGCGCTCGCCGGCCGGCCTTGAGCACGCAATTGCTGCACGATGCGAGGACGGCCATAGCGGCCACGGCTGGCGCGGTGAATGGCGGCGACCTCGGCGTCCAACGCGGTATTGGCCTGAGCTCGCAGACTCGGTCCCCGACTACGCCATTGGCAATAGCCGCTGCGTGACACACCCAGAACCCGGCAAAGCCGGCTGACACTGTAGCGGTCGCGACGCTGATCGATCCATGCATACTTCATCGCGACCTCTTCGCGAAGTATGCCGGCGCCTTTCGAAGGATCTCGATGTCCAGCTTCGCGCTGGCCAGTTCCTTGCGCAGCATGCTGACTTCGGCTTCCAGATCGTTGACTGGACGACGGCTGGACACCGGCGTGCTGGCAGCCGGCCCTGTTGCCGTGTCCGTGTTGCCGCTGCGCTGATCACGGCACCAGTTCCCCAGTGTGGCCACCGGCACGCCCAGCCTACGAGCGGCCTCATGCTGACCGACGCTCTCGGCCAGCCGTACCGCTTCCATCTTAAATTCCTGCGTGTATTGCCTTCGCGGTACCCGTTTCTCTGACATGCTTCTCTCCGTACACACAAAAAGTTATCAAACTTCTTGCTGTACGTGGATTCGAGGCAGGGTCACATCAGGACACTCGTCAAGCATGGAAAGGTCGCGCTGGCCGGAACGGTGCCTGTTTCGGCACAGATCGGCAAGGCGGGAGCCGCTGCTGCGAGTGTGCCAGGCGTCGCTGGGGTGGACAATCGCCTGGTTGTCGCTGTGAAGAGCCATTAGGCGCCGGACGTTGTTGCCGGACCCGCAATGAATGATGATGCGTCAACGTTTGTACGCGGGGTGCCGAAGGGGCACGGAGTGCACATCCCTGTCGCTGCAGATCGAGTCGAGTCGGGTCAGGTCGGCCAACAGCGGCTTGATGGTTTCGATAACGCACCGCAGGAGGATGTCCGATCTGGCGGGACCCGTCGCGGCTGAAGACGTTGGGGCCAATCTCACGGGTACTTGACAGGAAGGACCAGGCTTCCATGTGCGGCGAAGTCTGAATTGACCGCCGGAGAATATATCGTCATATAAATAGAGCTGCTGTTAAAAGTATTACCCAGCAATGTTGCAAATTATTAGATAATGTTTTACAAAAAATACAAGAAATTGATTTTTTAGAATTGATGTCCAGAATTGTCGCCCTTTTCTTGCGGATGATGAGGTGGATGACCATGAGTGAAATTGATTCTTTTCCCGGAGGGGGCGATCTGCCGAACCTTCGGAGGCGCCTCTTGCTGGCTAGTGTTGTTGCCGCATGCAGTTCCACACTCATTCCTTGGGCGAAGGCTCAGCCCAGTTCCGCGAAGATGGCGGCGCCGGACAGTTTCATGCAAGTGTCCAAGATCCTTACGGGGCAGGGTTCCCCGGATGTAGGCCAGGCGGCACGGCTTTATCAGGCGCTGATAAGCGATGAGGCCGCCTTTCGCGAGCAGCACCAACAATTGCTCGCATACATCAACGAACACAAGGCCGATCCGATGCAGTTGCAACCAATGCTGGACGCGGAGAAATCCCCGTTGGCGGCGTTGCCACGCCGGATCGTCACGGCTTGGTATACCGGCATCGTGGGCGACGGCGAACGTGCGCGGTGCATCACGTTCGAGACGAACCTGCTCAATGTCCTAACCTCCGACCGGCTCAAACCGCCAAGCTATTCGTATGGCGTGTATGGCAGCTGGGCGGCACAACCGGCCTGAGGAGAATAAAGATGGCACAACAATACGATTCGGCCGACGTCGTGGTGATCGGTTCGGGCATCTGCGGCGCATTGGTCGCCGAACGCCTGGTCAAGCAAGGCATGTCGGTGTTGATTCTGGAGGCGGGGCCGCGCATCGACCGCGGCCGGATTACCGCGAATTACCGCAACTCGCCGCGCAAGGGCGACTGGGTTGCGCCGTATGATCCGGGCGTGCCGTGGGCGCCGCATCCGGTCTTTCATCCGAAGGATAACGGCTATCTGGTGCAGGCCGGCCCGTATCCGTATCCGGCCGAGTACCTTCGCGTGGTGGGGGGCACGACCTGGCACTGGGCCGCGCACGCGTGGCGGGTGCTGCCCAACGACATGCGCCTGAAGACGCTGTACGGGGTGGGCAAGGACTGGCCGATCAGCTACGACGATCTCGAGCCGTTCTACTACGAAGCGGAAGTGAAGATGGGTGTCTCCGGGGCGCCCAATACGGGCTCGCCGCGCACGAAGCCGTTCCCGATGGAACCGGTGGTCGAGCCGTGGGCGATGAAACGGGTGCGTGAGCGCCTGGCCCCGGGTGGTTACTCCGTGGTCACCAATACAACGGCACGCAACAGCCGCAACTACGATGGGCGGCCGGCCTGTTGCGGCAACAACAACTGTCAACCGATCTGCCCGATCGATGCGCAGTACACGGGCGGCATCGCCGTGCAGGCAGCGGAGAAGGCGGGCGCACATGTGCTGCCCAATGCGGTCGTGTACCGTCTCGAGCACGATGCCAGCGGCAAGATCATGGCGGTTCACTACTACGATCCGGACAAGGGCACGCACCGGGTAACGGGCAAGATTTTCGTGCTGGCGGCGAACGGGATCGAGAGTCCGAAGCTGCTGTTGCTGTCGGCAAGCGACAAATACCCGACCGGGATCGCGAACAGCTCGGGGATGGTCGGCCGTCATCTGATGGATCATCCGAGCAGCTCGCTGACGTTCGATGCGGACGAAGAAATGTGGCTGGGTCGCGGGCCGCAAAGCCCTTCGTCGATAAACACGCTGCGCGATGGCGCATTCCGCTCGGAGTCGGCGGCGTTCCGGCTCGACTTTACGAACATCTCGCAGGTGCGTGCGGTCACCGAGGATCTGATCAAGGCAGGTGTGTATGGCGCCGAGCTCGAAAAGCAGTTGCGCTATCACGCCGCGCGCCAGATGAACCTGAAGACGGTGCTCGAAGTGCTGCCCAATCCGGAGAACCGCGTGACGCTCAGTTCGCACAAGGATGCGCTCGGGCTACCCACGCCTCAGGTCCATTACGCGCTGGACGACTATGTGCACAAAGGCGCCGCAATGGGCAAGCAGCATTTTGCCCGCATCGCGGAACTGCTGGGCGGCACGAACCTGCGCTTTACGCCTGACGGGCAGTACGCTAACAACCAGCACATCACCGGTACGCTGAGCATGGGCCACGACCCGAAGGATTCGGTCGTCGATGCATTCGGGCGCACGCACGACCACGAGAACCTGTTCATTGCGAGTACCGGCGTGATGCCGACGGCCGCTACGGTGAACTCAACACTGACGGCGGTGGCGCTCGCCCTGCGCACGGCCGAACATATCCATGCCACGATGGCCTGAAGGAGCGGATCTCCATGAAATTGACTGAACGGATGTCCGTCCGGACCAAAGCCGCGCTTTGCGCGCTGGCGGCCCTCGGTAGCCTGATCGCGATGAGCGGGACGGCGCACGCGCAAAGTGTCGATGACGCGAAACTGATCAAGCGCGGCGCGTATCTGGCTGCGGCCGGCGACTGTGTGGCATGCCATACGGCACCGCTCGGCAAGCCGTTTGCCGGCGGACTGCCCTTGTCGACGCCGCTCGGCGACATCATCTCGACCAATATCACGCCCTCCGGCGTGCACGGCATCGGCAACTACACCTTTGACCAGTTCTCGAATGCGGTGCGCAAGGGCGTGCGCGCCGACGGCGCGCATCTGTATCCGGCGATGCCGTACACCTCGTATGCGCAGGTGACCGATGATGACATGAAGGCGCTGTACGCGTATTTCATGCATGGCGTCGCGGCGGTCGATGAAGCGCCGCGCGAAACGGCTTTGCCGTTTCCGTTCAACATCCGCTTGTCGATGGCCGCGTGGAACGCGCTGTTTCTGAACCCGAAACCGTTCGTGGCCGATCCTGCGAAGAGCGCTGAATGGAACAGGGGCGCGTATCTCGTGCGTGGCCTCGCACACTGCAGCACCTGTCATAGCCCCCGCAACGTCCTCATGGCCGAGGACCTTTCGCGTGATCTTGCGGGTGGTCAGGTCGGCGCCTGGTATGCGCCAAACATCACGTCGGATGGCAATAGCGGGGTGGGTGCGTGGAACGAAACGGACCTGGTGAACTACATGCGCACCGGGCATGCCCCCGAAAAGGCTCAGGCGGCCGGGCCGATGGCCGAAGCGGTCGACAACAGCCTTCGGCATCTGAGCGAAGCGGACCTCAAGGCGATGGCGGTGTATCTGAAATCCGTGCCGGCGATCCACGACGCGGCAGATACCCAGCCCGCAGACGCGTGGGGCAAGCCGGTGAGCGATCTGGAGGACGTGCGGGGCACGCCATGGCCGGCAGACAGCAGCCAGCTCAGCGGCGCGCAGCTGTACGACGGCTACTGCGCATCGTGCCACCAGGCAAAGGGCGAAGGGGCCAGCGACGGGGGGTTGCCTTCGCTGTTCCATAACACCGCGCTGGGACGCACGAATACCGACAACCTCGTGATGGTGATGTTGAGCGGCGTACAACGCCAGCCGGATACGCCCGACGTGCTGATGCCCGGCTTTGCGGACTTGCTCACGGACCAACAGATCACCACGCTCGGCAACTACCTGCTCAAGCGTTATGGTAATCCGGCTGCAACGGTGACCGTCGAGCGGGTCAGGACGCTGCGTGCAGGAGGAGAGCCGTCCTCGCTTGTCATGCTCGCTCGCGTCGGAATGGCGATCGTGGCAGTGGTCATCATTGGTGTCCTTGTACTGATGGGGCGCAGGCGCCGGAAACCTGCCCAAGCGGCGTGATGATCCGGCGACTGCGGACCGATCGTATAGCGATTCATTAACAATATCCATGGAGGAATGTGGGATGCCTTCATTTCACTCCCATCTGAAACTGATCGGCGCTGCAGTCGCCGGGTTTTGTCGCAGTAAGACCCGAGGGGCGATCGAGATCGACATACGAAGTACTGCTTATGTTGCGAGGTCATAGAATTGATCGGCGGCGGACGGGCGGATTCCGCGAGCACACTGCATCTGCCCTTTGGCGATCATATGCATCAGTTCGATGCCGACCAGCAAGTTCCGCGCACAGCGAAACGTCTTGAATCCCAACATGGGCCGCGTGCGTCGCGTGATTGCCCGATGGTCCTGCTCGACCACGTTGTTGAGATATTTGGACTGGCGGATCTTGATGGGCACCTCACGATCGGCATTGATTGCTTCCAGAGCCGCGAGATTGGAGCCGCTTTTGTCGACGGTTACCGTTTCGGGCACTCGATTGCGGGCGATCGCCTTCTCAAGGTAACGCCGGGCCGCAGACTTGTCCCGATGGGCGCGCAGCAGAAAGTCAACGGTATTACCGTCCTTGTCGACGGCACGGTAGAGATACCGCCATTCCCCCTTGACGCGGATGTACGTCTCGTCCAGGCGCCAGCTCTTGCCAACCGGCCGCTTGCGCAGGCGAAACGCTTTCTCCAGTACCGGCAGCAGCTTGATGGCCCAGCGGTGGACGGTCGAATGATCGACCGAGACGCCGCGTTCCGCCATCATCTCCTCCAGATGACGCAGGCTCAGCGGATAGGCAACGTACCAGCGCACGCAAGTCAGGATCACATTCAGCGGATAATGCAGGCGCTTGAGCACACGGGCCACCGCCGGATTCAACGTCTTCATTGAGCTTTCAGTTGTTCGTGTCGTTCCACACATCATAGCGGACCGCCTTACTGCAACAGATCCACTTGTCATCGTGCAGCGCTTCAGGCACGTCTGCTCGCCTGGCATGACTGGGCAAGCCCACGATCCCCATCGACTATTTAATGAGGATACCGTATCTTATCGACATCGATCAGACCAGCATCATCAACTTGACAAAGCCGTCAATGAATTTCACCGTCGTTGCTTTCCAGCCACGTCGGAATATCACGCTTGCCGTTGAGCACGCGCCAGACTTCGATATGAGTCTCGCGCTCAATATAGAAGATCAGGTGTGGATAGCGATCAAGCGGCCACGAACGCAGGCCCGGGACGTCCAGCTCGAACGCGTAACGAGGAGATCCGATGTTGGGGTGCTTGGAGAGTCGCGCGTATGCCCGCTCGATCTCCGCGATGAATCCGAGAGCTGCCTGCTCCGAGCCTTCGTCCACGAGGTAGTGGGTCAGCTCGTCCTCCACGTCCTGCCTGGCCAGCCTTGTCGGGATGACGGGCTTAGCCGTCATTTGCGATAAGTACGCACACGGGTGCGCAACGATTCGAAGTAGTCGGCGTCGATAGGTGCTGCGAGGCCGGACGTCGCGCCTTGCAAGATCATCGCGCGCAGACGCTTGCGATCCTGGTCCTTGCGGATCAGTTCGCGGACATACTCGCTGCTCGTGCCGTAGCCGCCCACGTCGACCTGTTCGTCGACGTAGTCCTTCAGCGAATCCGGTAGGGAAATGTTCATCGTGGTCATGAAATCACTCTAGCACGATTTGGCAAATTTTGCCAAAGCATGCTGCCACTAGCTTGCCGACGTATGGACGGTGTCTGGCACAGGTGAACAAGGAGCCGTAGACGCGACCGGGTGCGCTGCGTTCGACCGCACGTTCCTCGGCTTGAACAGCCATTATTTGACATAATAAGTACTGACGCCATTTTATCTGCAACTTCTCCCTACGTTCACCGACGACCGTGCCTTGGGAAGCGCTCAAGCTGCAATTCGGCTCGGGCGTCGACTCGGACAAGAAGTTCAGGGAAATGGTCAGGAAGGCGCTGTTGCAGGTGCTCGAAGTCTATCCGGCGGCCAACGTCACGCCGAGCCGCTCCGGACTCTATCTCGAGCCTTCGAAAACCAGAGTCCCGCGCGTGGTCAAGACCTTCTGAGCTCGGCACCAACATATGCGCGGTGAATACCGCAAAAACAACTAACGGTCAGTCGACCGGGATACCTCGAATGCACGTCAAAATCGTCTTCAGAAAAGGGGGCGGCTATCCACAGAAACGGTGCATAACGGGGCATGAACAAGGTAAGCGCAAATTCCTATCATAAGCCTTGAAGTTATAAAGATGGCCCTGATCATTACGATCCGGGGCAGTAGCGTCCGATTTTCTTGCGCTAATCTGAGCGGCCCTCTGCGATCCGGACGATCCGCATGGCTACCCTCGAACGCACCGCGTACCCGCGCTTCCCCGAGGTTCTGGCACCCCGGGAACTGCAAACCGGCTACACGCCACTGCCCGACGAACTCGAATGGGCACGCCGGTCAACGCGCGGTGAGCGACCTCGCCTAGGCCTGCTGGTGCTGCTTAAGGTCTTTCAGCAACTTCACTATTTCCCGCCGCTCGACACCATTCCGACCGCCATCGTTGGTCACGTTCGGGCAGCCGCCGATATCGGCGACATCGTGCAATTCGGCTACGACACCGCGTCATCTCCAACGCTCTTTCGGCATTACACCGCGGTACGCACGTGGCTCGACGTGAAGCCGTATTACGGCACCGACGCGAACGCAATCGCCACACGAGCAGCACACACGGCGTCGCTGACGATGGACCAGCCGGTAGACATCATCAACGCAACGATCGACGAGTTGATCGCGCGCGATATCGAGCTACCGGCGTTCTCGACGCTCGACCGGCTGACCGAACAAATCCACGCTCGGGCGCAGTCCCGACTCTTCAAGCGCGTCACGCGACGCCTGACCGATGAACAGAAACTCGCGCTCGACCGACTGCTCGCGCGCGATCTGTCGAGCCGGCAGACTGCCTACAACCGGATCAAGCGTCATGCGAAACGCCCATCGCGCCAGCATCTGGACCTGCTGATCGACCACGTTGCCTGGCTCGACGACCTCGGCGATTTTTCACTGGCGATCGCCGGGATTCCAGCCTCGAAGCTGCGCTCGCTGGCAAATCAGGCGATGGCGCTCGACGCGGCGGCGCTCAGGAATGACACGCTGCCCGAGAAGCGCTACACATTGATCGTCGCGCTGCTCAACCGCATGCGCGTGCGCGCCCGCGACGACCTCGCCGACATGTTTGTCCGGCGCATGGGTGCCATCCACAAGCGCGCAAGCGACGAGCTGGACGCAATTCAACGCAAACAGCGTGATCAAGTCGAAGATCTCGTAGGCTTGCTTGACGGCGTAGTCGACATCCTCGCCGACGAATCCGACGAGACAGCCATCGCCCGGGCGGTCAGAAAGCTGCTCGCACCGAAAGGCGATCTGGAGCCGTTGCGCGAGAGCTGTGCGGCGATTCGCGCGTTCAGCGGCCGCAACTATCTGCCGCTGCTCTGGAAGCACTTCAAGGCGCACCGCTCGGTCATGACGCGTGTTGCCCGTACCCTCGATTGGGATTCGACCAGCCCGGTCCGCACGCTGCTGAACGCACTCGACGCGGTGCTGGAGAACGAATCGCTGCATCGGGAGTGGATCGATGCGGACGTCGATGTGAGCTTTGCCGCGCCGCGGTGGCGTAAGCTCGTGCGGCGCTCGCACGGCGATGGATCGCCGACCAATCGCCGGTATCTCGAGCTCTGTGTGTTCTCGTACATGGCCGAGGAACTGCGGGTCGGTGACCTGTGCGTATCGGGCTCCGATGCGTACGCCGACTATCGCGACCACCTGCTGCCGTGGCGGCAATGCGAGCAGCAGTTGCCAGACTACTGCGACAAGCTCGGCATGCCAACGACCGGCAGTCACTTCGTGCGTCATCTTCGTCAATGGCTGACAGATGCCTCCAGCAAGCTCGACGCCGAATTACCGCGAAAGCGCGAGCACGTCGTGATCGACCGTCACGGCGAGCCGATCCTGCGCAAAACCGTCGCGAAGGAGATCCCTGCGAGCGCGATCGCTTTGCAGGAGCGGCTCAACGCCCGCCTGCCGACGCGGAACATGCTGGACATCCTTGCGAACATCGAGCATTGGACCCATTTCACGCGGCACTTCGGACCGTTGTCTGGGAGCGACCCGCAGATTCGGAAAGCCGCCGAGCGCTACCTGCTGACTATTTTCGCGATGGGCTGCAATCTCGGCCCGACTCAGGCGGCCCGCCATCTCGACTCCGATGTAACCGCGCACATGCTGTCGTTCGTCAACCGTCGGCATATGAGCCTGGACAAGCTCGAGACTGCACAACGCGAGCTGATTGAACTGTACCTGAGGCTGGACCTGCCGAAACACTGGGGCGATGGCAAGACAGTCGCGGCCGACGGCACGCAGTACGACTTCTACGACAACAACCTGCTGGCAGGCTATCATTTCCGCTACCGGAAAATGGGCGCAGTCGCGTATCGGCACGTCGCCGACAACTATATCGCGGTGTTCCAGCACTTCATTCCGCCCGGCGTGTGGGAAGCGATCTATGTGATCGAGGGACTGCTGAAGGCCGGGCTGTCGGTCAAGGCGGACACCGTTCATGCTGACACGCAGGGCCAGTCGGCCGCGGTTTTCGCGTTCACGTACCTGCTCGGCATCAACCTGATGCCACGGATTCGCAACTGGAAGGACCTCGTCCTGTACCGGCCGGACAGCAAGGTTAAATACAAGCACATCGACAAGCTGTTCACGGCGACCATCGACTGGGTGCTGATCGAGCAGCACTGGCAGGAGCTGATGCAAGTCGCGCTGTCGATTCAGGCGGGCACGATTTCGTCGCCGCTGCTGCTGCGTCGGCTCGGCTCCGAAAGCCGCAAGAACCGGCTGTACCTCGCCGCGCGCGAGCTCGGCAACGTCGTTCGCACGGTATTCCTGCTCGAGTGGATCGGCAGCCTCGAATTGCGGCAGGAGGTCACCGCAAACACGAACAAGATCGAGTCGTACAATGGTTTTTCCAAATGGCTGTCGTTCGGCGGAGACGTGATCGCCGAGAACGAGCCAGAGGAGCAGCAGAAACGGCTACGCTACAACGATCTGGTCGCGTCGGCTGTGATCTTGCAGAATACAGTGGACATGATGCAGGCGCTACGCGAGATGGCGGCAAACGGCGAGAAAGTGCGCGCCGACGATATCGAATTTCTGAGCCCGTACCCGACCCACAACATCCGACGCTTCGGCCACTACAAATTGCACCTAGACCGCCGGCCGGAAGCCTGGATCAAGGATCCGCTGTTCGGCCATGTGACACGTCACTTTCCGCCCCGCCCATGACTGCACGTCCGGCTATCACCACCACCTATTTCGGCAACGTCGACACCGCCGCGCTCGAGCGACTCGAATCGAGCTATGACACGATCCGCCTGCTGGCTGCCGTCGACATCGTCGATCGCATCCGAACGCAACTTCATGATCCCGAGGGGCTGCGTGACAATCTGCTGGAAATTCACCGCATGGCGCACTCGGTCTTGAACGGGGCGCCGTCGGTGCCTTCGCGACACGAGGGCACCCTGCCCGAGCAGGTGCTGGATACGCTCGACCTGATCGACGAATTCGTTGCGGAACTCACGCAGGTGAGAACGATCCTCGAACCGCTTGAAGCGCTGTACGCGGACGACGAGTCTGGCGACAGCTGAGAGACATTGCCCACTCCGCCAGCATCCTGGCTATCCTCACCAAACGGGCAATACTGAGTCTGGATGGCGATTCGGCAAGGTGTCTGATAAACCGACCTGTAACGCCGGAAATGCTGGCCGTGTTTGACTTTTGCGGGAGCCAGCCCAGATAGCCAAACTTCGTGCCTCCAGAAACGCCCCATTGACGCCTCGCAGCTAAGGTGTCGAGGTGGCAGAGGGGTGTGCGACAGCGATGGGGGACATTTGATAATAAAAAACCCATTCCGAATAACTACTCTTACCGGCAAAGGTTTCGAACGGCTCGGTAAATCCGGCGGTCTTAATCGGCCGCCGGGCAGAAGCGCTACCTATCCCCATGATTTCGCCACCGGGCGCCATGACCAGCAACCAGTCTGTTCGTCCGGTAATTGGATCGGGGTAGATTTGGCGTAGATGACGAACGACGGTTGGAAAGCGCGGGTCTTTGAGCAAGGCCTGAAGTGACGAGGGGTATGGGTTGCTCCCGCGAGGCGTGGCTTCATAGTAGCTTTTCAGGGCTGCACGAAACTGCGCGCCCACAAATAGAAGCTCCGCCTCTGCGGACCGGCGCCGGGCGATCGAACCTAGCTCCGCCGCAGCCGCGGAGACAATTCCAAGGATCGCGACAAAAATCAGCAATCCGAGGTACGTAAATCCTTTCGGCGGCATACCCCGCCTGGTCCTAGTAGTCGGCATACCTTGTCCCATGCCTGTCGCTTCCCGGCGCGTTACTCTTAACGTCGTAGACCTTTCCTTGGTCGGGATCGTCAGGCGGCAGAATCTTCCACTCAGCCGTCGGCCCGGCCACGGGATCAATGGGGATCGCGCGCAGATACTTCTTGTCCACAAGTTCGGTGAGACTATCGGGGTAACGCCCGGCATCCGCGTAGAACTTGTCGATGGTCTCACGCATGATTCGCAGATTTTCGTGCAGCACCGTCTCCTTCGATGCTTCGATACCCTGAAAGTACCGCGGCACGGCAAGGGTTAGTAAGACGGCGATGATCGCCATTACAACGAGCAGTTCAATCAGCGTGAAGCCGTTGGTGCCATGGTGACGACGCCGTCTCGTCGGCCCGCAAGATGCACCTGGTTCGCTACCACCTACGATACGGGATGCCATTGAGTCCGATAGCTGGTGATTTCGAATAGACATCGTAGACATCTTCGCCTTCCTGCGGATCAGTCGCTTCGCTCGCATAGCTGCGTTTCCCCCATGTATCCGCGTCAGCGATGCTGGCGTCCGTGGAGAACGGGTCACGTGGAATGTGACGCAAGAAATAGATCTTCGATTTTTTGGGATCCCGGACATCCTCGACGCCATCGACGAGAACTTTGAGATCCTTTGGATAGCCGGTGCTGTCGGCCGCCTTCTCGATACGGCCGTGCTCCGCTGCGTCCTTGTATGCGTCGATCGCTGTGCGCATTTCCCGCAGATCAACGCGCAGCTCCTGCTCTTTCACGCGTTGGACGGATACCTGCGCGATCGGGATAGCGATGCAGGCCAACACTGCGAGTACTGCCAGCGTGACGAGAAGCTCGATCAGCGTAAAACCGTTCTGAGCGTTCCGCATGTAGCACCCTTCAGGGTACGACAACGATGGCTTGCGGTGCCGGCAGCGCAAGTGGAACCGTCGTCCCGTTCTGTCCGAGCGGGGTCATCGAAACAATCGCGAGCGAGGTGGGATTGGCCGAGCTGATCGGCTTGAACGTTGCGGTTAGAACGGCACCCTGACCGGTCGCTCCGGCGCCAGCCGCCTGACCGTCGCCAGTATATGTGTCGGTCACGTATATCTGCCCCGTAGCGGAATCCGCCCGAACCTGGAAACTGGTCGGTACGCCCCCTTGTTTCAGAAAGTCCCCCTCCACAACACTGGCCACCTCCAGCTTCTTCGGGTCGTAGCCTATCGCCAGCGGGATACCCGTGACCGGCAGACTCGAGTTCACAACCAGTTGCACGGTGAACGGCTCACCGACCTTGGCTTGCGCCGGTGCAAGCCAGGTCGCTTGAGCAGTGCCGTTGGTTGTGTCAGATCCGCCATTCGCCGAAGAACCGACTGACGGACCCGATGCGGAGGTTCCAGGCACGCCCGGGGATGGATTGATGGTGCTGCTGGCGCTTGCCGGTGTCGCCGCTACCGCTCCACCGCTCGGTGCCTCTTTCGAAACGGCAGGAAGGGCTGCAGGCGACGTGCTGGGCGCGACGAGGTTCCCACCGGCGTCGCTCCGCTCCAGGCTGCGTGAGTTCGACTCGGTACCGGAGTCGAATGCCAGCAGCCGTGCATCCGGGCTCGGTAGGCTGCGAATGAGATGAGGCGTTATCGAAAGGACGATCTCTGTCTTTTTCGAGTCGTTCTGATGGCTGGAAAAGAGTCTGCCCAGTATCGGTAGCTGGCCGAGTCCAGGGACCCTGTTCGCGCTTCGAGTAT
Organism: Burkholderia sp. Ac-20353; assembly: GCF_017104785.1. NCBI lineage: Bacteria > Pseudomonadati > Pseudomonadota > Betaproteobacteria > Burkholderiales > Burkholderiaceae > Burkholderia > Burkholderia sp. Ac-20353. Next base: position 20,399 of record NZ_JAAGPL010000061.1, read on the forward strand.
CGTCGTCATTGATCAGGCCGGCCAGGACCTGGTTTTCCCCATCCTTGAGTCGAAGCACCGTGGCTGCGGACCGGGTTCCGATCTGGTAAGCGATCGTGCCTTGCGAGGTCGTCAACTGATTGGCGATGTTGCTCACTTCGAGATTGATCTTGATTTCCACTTCGCCATCGGACGCTATGACTGGCGTGACTTCCAGTTTCAACCCCACGTCGAGATATTGCACGTTTGACGACACAAAGCCGGTCGCCGTCGATGTGGAGGTGATATTCGGGACCTTGTCGCCGATCAGGATCTTGGCAGTCTCGCGGCTACGCACGCGAATGCGGGGATTCGCGAGCAGATTTGCATCCGTCGTCGTCAGACTCGCGTTGACCGTAAGCGGCGTGATTGTCGCTCCAACCCCCGCCGTCGTCAGTCGACCCAGATCGGCCAGCGTCAACGTATTGTTCGATCCGTTGGTCAATGGCGTCAGCGTAAGCTGGTCGGGATACTTGATGCCGAGGCTTGACAGTCGGTCCCGGTCGACTTCCAGGATCTCGACCTCCAACATCACTTCCGGGTCCGGCAAATCCAGGAGTTGAACCAGCTTTTCCGCGATCGAAACGGCCTCCGGTGAGTCGCGCATGATGACCGTGCTTTCCTTCTTGTCGACGATGAGATCGCGAGTCTTCACGATCGTTTTGAGCGTATTGGCAACCTGTTCCGGATCGGCGTGAGCGAGGAAAAAGGTGCGCACAGTGAGCGACTTGTAGTCCTTGAGCTTGGCCGGCGTGTTTGGATAGATGAGCATCGTTTTCCTGTCGAGCGTGCGCTCTTCCAGCTGATTGGTCATCAACACGACATCGATGGCTTCCTTGACGGTTGTGCTAGTTAGGAAAACGGAAGTTTTCTGGTCTGTGCGGACATCCTTGTCGAAGACAAAATTGATGCCCGATGTGCGAGATAGAACCTCAAAAATCTGGCCAAGCGTGGCGTCCTTGAAATCGATTGACAGAACCCGCTTCAGTGCGGCCGCCATTTGAAGGTTAACAGGCGGGCGCTCAAGCTGCTCCTCCAGAGACTTCGACAGGGTCCTCGCCGGGCCATTGGCGGGGTCTTCGGCAAGAATCTTTCGGAGCAACGCTATTGCCGCATCGACGTCTTTCCTGGCTGCCATTGTTCGGGCCTGGTCTAACCAATTTGCGTGAAGTGCATCGGCATCGAGCTGCTGCAATCCCGACTTCGCACGGTCATTGTCCGGGTCAAGCTTCAAAACCTTCTGATAGTCGTCGCGGGCGATCGTCGGACTCCCTTTGCGTGTAGCGTCCTTAGCCGCCTCAAGCCACGTGACGATGGCTTGATCGCGCAGTTGCAGGTACGTCGCCCGCAATGCGGCATTGGTCGGCTCATGCTTGAGTTCGGCTCGCAACGTGGCGAGACTCTCGTCCACCTTGCCCGCATCGAATGACTTGTGCGCTTCGCGCAATGCCCGCTCGCTGCCGCACGCGGACAGTATCGCCACGAGAACAATGCTGAACAGGAGGGTTTTTGGTGACATAGCCCGCGCCGCTCGCTATTTGATAGTCAACTGTTGTGTCTCATTCAGAGGCACATAGAGAATCGTCACGGTCGGGGGTGCAATGTCCTCGATCCGGTACGTGTCACCAATGATGTCGTTGGCCTTGACGATCAGAACCTCGTTTTCTCGTGCCAGGAAGACGCGCCATTGATCTCCGTCGAGTTCCTTTCCCAGGTAAGTGAATGGCAGTGGCGGTGCAGATGGTTTCGCCGGAGCGGAGGGCGCCGGCGGAGGAGGCGCCCAGGACAGAACGCCAAATGGTGCGACGTCCGGCTTTTCGTTCGTGTGTGACGTCGGGAGCACGCGGTCCTGAAGCAGGAGAACGCCAGCAGGTGCGACGTCGACATGATCGGACGCGTTTGCAGTTGCCGAGTGAGCCTCTGCCGGACGCTGCGTGGGCGCCGGGCCCGGTGCGGCGTGGGTGGCCAATACCACTTCGCCAGGGCTCGAGCGATCCCCGAACACCGCAACGAGTGCGGAGGATATCAACCCGCCTGCCAATACCATGCGGCGCACTCTCATCTGACCGTCTCCGTGATGAGGCGCGTTCCCGTCGGCGACAGACTGGTTGGCGAGGGCCACGAGGGTTGCGAAGTGACAAAGAACGTCAGTCTGATCGTTGCCTCGACCTGCCCGCTGCTGACCTTGTCTCGATGGAACCTGATTGCGTCGAGTGAGGCAAACGGTAGTTCGACCAGTACCTGCTCGCAGAACCCCAGGATAGTCGAGTAACTGGACCTGATGGGTACGTCAATCTGATACGTCTTGTATTGCCCGGCCTTTTCGGTGGCGATTCGATAGTCCGCCTTCTCGAGTGTCACGCCTGACCGGCCAGCAAGATCGAAAAGTTTTCCAACCGAACTCTCCAGCTGATCTTCAGGGGCAAGCACCGAGTAGAAGTGATTGAGACGTTGTGTCACCTGCCTGGCACCGCCGATTGGCTTCACATCTGATCGCTGAGAAGTCCGCTCGAGTGCACGCAGCTGGTCCTTCTGCACATGCAGTTCCTGGTACAGCAAAGGCGTGACGATGCCGGCCAGCGAAAGACCCAGCATCAATGTTCCGCAGGCGACCCATTCCGCCGCGGTTAGCGTTGCGAGCCCGAGAATGATGTTGAGCGTCATCCGTTTCATCTCGTGTCCTTACCACGTCGCATCGAACCTGAATCGAATGGGCGCATTGGGATCAGCCGTGTTGATCTCATGGTGGGAGAGGGTCACGGTCTTGAAGAACTTCCCTTGCTTGAGCGCTTCAATGTACTGAATCATTGCTTCTGGCGTGGCTGCCTCGGCCATCCCCTTCAAGGTGAGCGTCGAGGCCTCTGGCTCGATTGCTAGCAACGCGACGTGCGGCGTAGACGCGCCCTGTAGCGCCCCGAAGAAATCTCCCCACGGTACATTCAGTCGGCCAATTGCCTGATTGACAGCGCGCAACTGCACTTCGGGAGGAAGCGCCGGCGGGCGATTTGCCGTCTCGCGCATCGCACGTGCAGCCGCCATCTGACTAGCCTGCGCGCGAAGCCGCGAGTTCGTCGTTTGAATTTCATCAATTCGATAGCCCGCCCAGAGGCACAGGCCGACACCGACCAGTCCCATCCAACGAACTGGTGTGCGCAGGCACAGCCGCTGTCGCCTTGTTGATGGCAGGAAATCGATGTTCAGGCTTCTCATGGCGATGGCCCTCCCAACGTTGCCGCCGGAGACTCAGGGTTCCCGACGGGGCGCGCATCGCCGTCTACCCATTCGAAATGAAAGCCTTCGATACCTGTCGCCTGCCACGTTGCAGGCATGTCTCCGCACAACAGCACACTCTCCGGGAGACGAGCTTTCTGTTGCAGGGCGACGCAGCGCAGGGCCGACGCGACCGTGTCGAGCTGCATTTCCCCACCTGGCTGTTGCCTCACTTTCCGCACGTGCGTGATCCGCTGATCCTGCACAAGTGCCACGGTCATGATTGAATCGTTCGATACGCCAAACCATGTATCGTGCTTGCGGAATCGCCGATGATGCCTGTTCCACTCGGCTATGAACCGCGAAACACAGCACTGGATGCGAATACGACGAGACGACAATGCCGAGCGAATTGCGTCCGTTAGTGCCAGCGGAACCGCGCACGCCATAAACGGTCTGGTCGCATGCCAGTCCGCTTGGAGATTCCATGTGGTTGGCGACTCACCGAAGAGCTCTTCGAATCGCCAGAGCGCGCACAGTCTGAGATCTCCCCGAGTGGACGCATTATTTGGCGGCACGACGATCCAGAATCGGGCATACGCGTCACTCACTACGATGTCCACATCAAGATTCGACCCGTGCCCCTCAGCAAGGCACGACGTGATCGCGTCTTCCACGGTCGCCAACCCGGTAACGGGATGTTTCCTGAACTGGGCGGCCGTACTCCTTACATCACGCGGGCAAAAAGCGACATGATCCCGAGCAATCTGGAGTTGAGCGGTTTCACGTGACCAGCGCCACACGTCGAACCTCTTCCAGTGTAGTAAGCCCGCGCTTGGCCCAATCCAGGCTTGTTTGGTGCAGTGTCTTTGTGCCCTGCCTGTATGCGGCCTCTTTGATTTGCCTGATGGGTGCCTTCTCGACAATCATCTCGCGGATCTCGTCATTCAGGATAAGGATCTCCGCAATCGCTCTGCGTCCACGGTACCCGGTGCCTCGGCAGTCTCCGCATCCTGCACCCGTTACAAATGTGAACTGTTCTCCGTCGTCGGGCCGAAGACCGGCCTTGCGCAGTTGCTCTGCTGTCGGGTGCGCTGTCTGGCTGCAACGCGTGCAAGTCAGGCGAACGAGTCGCTGGGCACAGATGCCATTCAGCGCCGATACAAAGGCATAGGGATCGATTCGCATGTGCGAGAATCGCCCAACGACGTCAAAAACGTTGTTGGCGTGCACAGTCGTCAGCACGAGGTGGCCAGTGAGTGCTGCCTGAACCGCGATCTCAGCCGTCTCCGAATCCCGGATCTCGCCAACCATGATCTTGTCCGGGTCGTGGCGCAGAATGGAGCGCAGGCCGCGCGCGAAGGACAGGCCCTTCTTGTCGTTCACCGGTATTTGCAAGACACCAGGCAACTGATATTCCACTGGATCTTCAATCGTGATGATCTTGTCGTGGCTGGTGTGCGTCTCCGCAATGACGGCATACAGGGTCGTCGTCTTGCCAGATCCGGTTGGACCGGTCACCAGCAACATGCCATGGGGCGCGTCGGCCAGCTGGCGCAGTGTTTGTAGCGACAGCTCGTCAAAGCCCAGCGCATGGAGGCTCAGACTGCCGTGGGCCTCGATCAGGGCGCGTTTGTCGAGGATCCGGATCACGGCATCCTCGCCGTGGACGCTTGGCATGATCGAGACGCGAAGGTCGATCTCCCGGCCCTGCGCGCTCACCCGGAACCTGCCGTCCTGCGGAATCCGGCGCTCACCGATATCCAGTTCAGCCAGCACCTTGAGCCTGGAGATTGCCTGTTCTGCCAGCTCGTCGCCACTGAACGATGCCGCCGGCACAAGGACACCGTCGATGCGGTATCTCACAGCGAGGCCGTTCATATGGCACTCGAAATGAACGTCAGAAGCACCAGCTTTTAGACCGTCGTAAAGCGTGGAATTGATGAGCTTGATGGCGGGGCTTGAACTGTCGGCAACGGCCGCAAATGAGAGCTCCGGCGTGGTTTTTCGGTCCCTTGTATCGCTGCCGGCGATAGCCAGGATGCCATCAACCGCGCGGGTGTTTTCCTCCTGTCTATCCAAGTAGGCGCGTATATCTTCGGTGACCGCCAGCCGAAACTGCAATGGTGCGTTGGCGTGCGCATCCAGCCACACCTGCAGGTCTGCATCAAACGGGTCCGCGACCACCCCCCAGAGTTCGCCAGCCGACGTCCGCAGCAGAATAGCGCCCCGCTGTAGCGCCTTGGCGAGAGGCAGCAGGTCAAACGCGGGCGTCGCCTCGTTCATGTGTGCTGTTTCAACCACTGGCCAGTCCAGATACGCGCCAAGCATGGCAACGATTTCCCGGCCACCCCTTCCCGTTGTCGTCGTTAGCGCACTGATCATGCTCCCGGAAGACCGGCTCGCGAGCTCACGGGCCGTCTCGATCAGTTCCCGGTCAAGTGCGGAGATCAGCGTAGATTCGTTCATTCCAGGCTCGAAGCCAGATCAAAGATTGGCATGTATAGGAGAATCACGATGGATCCGACGACCACTCCGATCACGGCCATCAACAGAGGCTCAAACGTGCGCGTGAACCGGTCCACGAACCGTGAAATGTCACCCTCGTAAAATTGCGCAGCCTGTCGAAGCATCTGCCCCATCTGGCCAGATTGCTCGCCTACACGCAGCATGCGTAGGGAGACGGCTGTCGTGAGGCGCTGCCCTTCGAGCGCTGCTGCAAGCCCATAGCCAGCTTCAACGTGCCTGCTAACCCCGTCAAACGCATGGCCCCAGTCGCGTGGAATCACCGCGCGTGCACTGCGGAGCGCCTCCATGATCGGCATGCCTCCTTCAAGCAGTACGCCGAGCGTCAGGTAAAGACGTGATAGCTGATACATACGAACATGCTCGCCGACGAGTGGCAACCGCAGTAGCAGTGTCCCTAGCCCGCCATTGGTCAGAAACGAACGCGCTGCTGCCGCCAGCGCAACCGTACCCGTAACCGCCCCAATGCCAAATGCGAAGCTATGACCCGCGATGAATTTCCCACCTTTGATCATCGCAAGGGAGAGCAGCGGAAGAGGGCGACCGGTGTCCTGATAGATGACCGCGAAGCGCGGTACAACATAGGCCATCAGGAAGACGGTCACCACGCCACCAACTGCACAGAGAATCAGCGGGTAAAGCGAAGCGCTCACGACCTTGTTACGCACTGTGTCAACCCGCTGCTGGTAGGCCACATAGCGCTCGAGGGCAACCGGCAGGTCACTCGTGCCTTCCGCCGACCGGACCAGACCGACGTATATCGGCGGAAAGACAGACGTGTGCTCCGCAAGTGCGGCGGAAAGCCGGTTTCCCTCGCGCAACCGCTGCAAGAGTCGTCCTATTAGAGCTTTGGTGCTTTGCACCGCCTCTTTTTCTTCAAGGGCTTCGAGGGCCTCCACGATCCCTAGGCCTGCGCTCAACAGCGCAAGCAACTCCTGAGTAAATAGCATGACGGGAAACCGAAACCGCCGCGTTGTCGCCCGTCCGACAATCGACGGACGGACATCAATAGCGCGAAGTGACTGCGCCTCAAGCTGACGCCTCGCCGCTTCCAGGTCGTTTGCTTCGACGCTCACCAGCACGATTCGGTGGTCAGCGCCAAGAACACGCGCATCGAAACGCATCGCTGGATCCTCACTTATGGAGTCACGGAATGGAAATTTCAGGGCTTTCGCCGGTTCCGCCTGGCACGCCACTCTTGCCGAGTGTCTTCACCTCGAACTCGCCTTTGGGTCCTGGAACCCTGTACTGGTAAGGTCGGCCCCACGGATCCGGGGGTATCTCCTTCTTCAGGTACGGGCCATTCCAATTTGCGACGTTGGCCGGCTCCACCATGAGGGCATTCAAGCCTTCCTCGGTCGTGGGATAGCGACCCACATCGAGGCGAAACGCGTCAAGCGCTTTCTCAAACGACGCGAGCTGCGCTTTCGCGAGCGTCGTTTGAGACTTGTTCACCTGCGAAAAGTATCTGGGTCCGACGTACGATGCGAGTAGGCCGATGATGACGATGACCACGAGCAGCTCAAGCAGCGTAAATCCTTTTGCGCGTGCCGACGGTCCGGAAGGTTCATGTCCCGCGGTCTCGTTCCCAACTGAGTCTCTGACGAACTTCATCGGATACCCTCCCGTTCCGTGTTCATCGCCCGGTAAGCTTCGTAGCGTGCCAATACCTTGGGAACATAGAGCATCGTTTCCCGATACGGTGGAATGAGTCCATGGTGGTCGATGACCGTGTGCTCACCCGCGTTGTACGCGGCCAGGGCCAGCACGACGTTGCCGTGATAGGTGTCGAGCAGTGTCTTTAAATGACGGACGCCAGCCTCAATATTCTGGTAACCATCAAACGCGTCTCTCACGCCATAGCGCGTGGCCGTTTGTGGCATTAGCTGCATCAACCCGACGGCTCCTTGGCCAGAGCGTGCACGGGGATTGAAATTTGACTCCACGTCGATGACAGCCCGCACCAACGCAGGGTCAACTCCGCGCCGGTTGGCGACGTCCCTGACAACGGCGTTCCAGTGCGAAGCGAGGGATTTCCCTATTGCCGTAGTCGGCGAGTGGAGTCGGTCAACGGACGTTGATTCGATTAGCTGCGAGGCCTTGTTGCGAGGCACATTACTATATAAGGGTGTCCCGTCTTCTTGTCGTGTCAGGAATATGTCGATTGGCGCAGGGGATGCAGCTTGCCCCAGCAAGGTGATTGCGATGAAAAGCAAAAACGACAAACACCGAGATCTATCGCCCTTCATCTCATTGTTCCCCGAAAGTGGACACCGTTATGTGACGATTCAACAACGTATGGTGTCCTACCCAATGTCGGTCTGTCGGTCGACCGTGCACGGCAGTATAGTAATCGCCGATCTAACCTGCCAATCCGTTGAACTACTATCCCGAGCCCAGATCGCACACCCTTGTCTCATCGGATGCAGCAATCATGCGTGCGGTCAATGTTGGTATGTCAGCGTCGCCCTGCGGCTTGTCAGGCTTTCCAGAAAAGAAACCAGATCGTCCTTTTCCTGGGGAGTGAGAATCAAGGGACTACCGCTTTGCGCCGTGCGGTAGTACACCTCCTGTTCAACGGCTTCTCTGAGTGTCGCGACGCTCCCTTCATGCATATAGGGTGCCGTCAGCGCGACGTTACGAAGACTTGGCGTGCGAAATTTTCCGATGTCGCGGGGATCGAGCGTGATGACAAACCGTCCCAGCTCCGCGACATCGTTGCTGCCAAGAACGATTGTCGCAATCGAATCGCCCCGGTTCCTCGAGGCGAGAACCTGATGTGTCAATTCCGTAAGTCGGCTTTCGATCTGCGACATGCCGACGTGAAGAGTATGGAATTGCCCGTCGGTGAACGCAGCACCCTGCGGGCCGATGGTGTGGCAGGTCGAGCACTGTGCCCGCCCTGTAAAGAGCAGGAGCCCTCGCACGGCATCCGGAGAAAGCGCCGCTTTGTCGGCGCCGTAGTAGTAGCGGTCGAACGCCGAGTCGCCTGCGGCGAGGCTGCGTTCGAAGCTCGCGATCGCCCGTGCGACATGCTGTGCGCCGATATTTCGCGACGAAACGCCAAATGCTGTCTTGAAATCGCGGACGTACGCCGTATCGCCTCGAATTGATCTCAACAGTGCGTCGATGTTTTTGAGACCCTGCTCAACAGGGTTTACGAAGGGTTCCAGCGCCTGATCCTCCAGTGAGGATTTACGACCATCCCAGAACTGTGTTTCGACCAGCGCGGCATTGAGCAGGCTCGGCGCATTGCGGGTTCCAGTGAGACCACCCACGCCGCGTGATTTCGACAATCCGTCCGTGAAGGCGCGTTCGGGTTGGTGACAGCTCGCGCAACTCACAGTTCCGTCAGCGCTGAAGCGCTTATCGAAGAAGAGCTTTCGCCCCAGCAGTATCGCCTTTGGGTCGTTGGTTGCGCACGCAGCGCGTGTTGAAAGTGGAAGACCGAGCCGATCGTTGGTCACCTGGCCGGGCGCCACGATGGGGAGGGCTGCGGCGATGGCCACGGCGACGCAATGTACGGTGCGCGCTCGCACTCGATTCTGGGCCGATAGACGGCGGATGATGTTCGCGTCGACTCGCTTCATCGCCACGTCACCCGAAGTAAAAAGTGTGGTTATGAAGAAGCTAGCACACGTTAAAAATCGTACAAGGCCACATTGGTTCGCAAACGTTTGCTGATTTGAATTGTGCCAAAAGAGTGCAAGCTATTGATCCATCAATACGCACGGCACTTAAATACTTTCTCTCGTTTTATGACATTTGCCTTGCAATAACGATTAATCGATGATGGCGTTATTGATTGTCAGAACTTCGTGTGCTAGAACAAATGTCATTGCTTCAGGTGACTGAAACATATAAGAAGTAGACCTAAATAGAAGGATAAGATTTCTCGGGGGTTCAAGTGTTCATTCTTCTCAGCAAGGACTTGGGCGCGCCTGCGCTCTTCCTCGTCAAGCCCAGGTCGGGCGGCGCCTTCAACGCAATGCTTTCATCCTGCGCTGTCTGTCCATCTCCGTAGACACGATCCACCCGATCGATCTCCTGGCTTTTTGTTTGCTGTTCGGTGAGTCCACATACGGGGTGGCGGCGATGCTGCGTCGATCTTTGCGTGTTCTTCGCGCTGTATGGGCCATGTTGCCGCTTACATTCTTTGCGGCGGTCACGCTCTGCTGGGCGGGCACGTACAACTTGTCCTACGACGAGCTTGGACGGCTAACTGGCGTAGTGGATAGCTCGGGTAACGCCGCGACTTACAATTACGACGCAACTGGCAACATCGTCTCGATTGCCCGCGGCAACGCGGCAGTGTCGATAGTCGGCTTCACGCCGAGTTCTGGCGCTGTCGGCACGAACGTAACGATTTCGGGTTATGGGTTCTCGACGACGGCCAGTCAAAACGCAGTCAGCTTCAATGGCGTCGCGGCCACCGTCACTTCTGCGTCCACCACGCAACTGGTCGCGCAAGTTCCCGCCGGAGCCACCACGGGGCAGATCTCCATCACCACGCCGAGCGGTAGCGCGTCGAGCGCGTCAGCGTTTACGGTGACGAGCGCCTTGGCGCCTACGATCAGCGGATTTTCGCCGTTAATAGGCAATCGCGGCACCTCGGTGACCGTGACGGGCACTAATTTTCGAACCACTACGAGCGAAGATCGTCTCTCATTCAATACGGATCCAGCATTTGTAAGTTCCGCTAGCACAACATCTTTAACAGGCACGGTATCAACGTTGGCCACGTCGGGCCGAGTTGCCCTGACGACACCGTACGGTCAAGCGACAAGCACGCAGGACTTCTTCGTTGCACCGAGCCCCTATCTGGCGTCTGCGGTCGCTGTGACCGGGCGTATGCTGATCGGAGCCAGCCAAACTGTCACGCTTCCCGCCACCGGGACGATCGGGCTGATATTGTTCGACGGCACCGCAGGGCAAGGGGTGAGCCTGCTCGTAAGCAGCTCGACCTTTGGGCAGTGTGGCAACGGGGTGCTACAAATCCTGACACCCAACGGATCGGTGCTGGGCGGAACGGCACTGTGCAGCGGCAATTTTTCCGGCCACGAGTTCACACTGCCGGTCACTGGAACGTACACGATTTTGGTCGCGCCCAACTCAGCAACCGGTAGCGCGACTTTCACTCTCAACAATGTGCCGCCCGATCCAACGGCGACGATCACCCCGGGAGGCTCACCGGTAACGCTCACGTCCACCACGCCTGGGCAGGACTTGATTTTGACCTTTAGCGGCACGGCTGCGCAGCGTGTGTCGCTCACCATTAGTGAGAACACGTCGCTCGCGAGCACCTGGGACACCATCACGATCGTCAACCCGGACGGCTCCAAGCTGGTGAACGGCGCTCGCTTTTCGGGCAGTTACTATAGCGACGCGCTAACACTGCCAGCCACCGGCACCTACACGATCAAGTTGGCCCCGGACAGCACCGCCACAGGTGCTGCCACCTTTACGCTTTACAACGTGCCGCCTGATCCGACGGGGACGATCACTCCGGGCGGTTCGCCGGTTACCCTCACAACGACCACGCCCGGGCAGGACTTGAGCCTGACGTTTAGCGGCACGGCCGCACAACGAGTGTCGCTCACCACCAGTGAGAACACATCGCTCGCGAGCACCTGCGGCACCATCACGATCGTCAACCCGGACGGCTCCTCGCTGACTAGCTCACGCATGTGTAGCACTTACTATAGCGACGCGCTCACACTGCCAGCCACCGGCACCTACACGATCAAGTTGGACCCGGACAACACGGCCACCGGCAGCGCAACCTTTACGCTCTACAACGTGCCGCCTGATCCAACGGCCACGATCACCGCCGGCGGCCCGGCGGTCACACTCACTACCACCACGCCCGGGCAGGACTTGATCCCGACATTTAGCGGCACGGCTGGGCAGCGTGTGACGGTCACCATCAGTGAGAACGCGTCCCTCTCGAGCACCTGCGGCACCATCACGATCATCAACCCGGACGGCTCATCGCTGACTAGCTCGCGCATGTGTAGCACTTACTATAGCGACGCGCTCACATTGCCATCCACCGGCACCTACACGATCAAGCTGGACCCGGACAGTACCGTCACGGGCAGCGCCACCTTTACGCTCGCCAATGTGCCGCCTGATCCGACGGGGACGATCAGCCCGGGCGGCTCGGCGGTCACACTCACCAACACCACGCCCGGGCAGGACTTGAGCCTGACCTTTAGCGGCACGGCGGCGCAGCGTGTGTCGCTCACCATCAGTGAGAACGCGTCACTGTCGAGCACCTGCGGCACCGTCACGATCGTCAACCCCAACGGTACCTCGCTGACTAGCTCACGCATGTGTAGCACTTACTATAGCGACGCACTCACGCTGCCAGCCACCGGCACCTACACGATCAAGCTGGACCCGGACAACACCGCCACCGGCAGCGCCACCTTTACGCTCTATAACGTGCCGTCTGATCCGACGGCCACTCTTACCCAGGACGGCTCGGCGGTCACACTCACTACCACCACGCCCGGACAGGACTTGATCCCGACCTTTAGTGGCACGGCCGCGCAGCGTGTGACGGTCACCATCAGTGAGAACGCTTCGCTCGCGAGCACCTGCGGCACCGTCACGATCATCAACCCGGACGGTTCCTCGCTGACTAGCTCGCGCATGTGTAGCACTTACTATAGCGATGCGCTCACGCTGCCAGCAACCGGCACCTATACGGTCAAGCTGGACCCGGACAGTACCGTCACGGGCAGCGCCACCTTTACGCTCGGCAATGTGCCGCCTGACCCGACCGGGACGATCACCCCGGGCGGCTCGGCGGTCACACTCACCACCACCACGCCTGGGCAGGACTTGAGCCTGACCTTTAGCGGCACGGCCGCGCAGCGTGTGTCGCTCACCATCAGTGAGAACACGTCGCTCGCGAGCACCTGCGGCACCGTCACGATCGTCAACCCCAACGGCTCCTCGCTGAATAGCTCTCGCTTGTGCGGAAGTTACTCAAGCGGAACGCTCACGCTGCCAACCACTGGCACTTACACGATCAAGCTGGATCCGGACAGCACCGTAACCGGCAGCGCCACCTTCACGCTGACCAGCCAATGAAGGAACCGCGATGCTCGCCAGAAAATTCATCGGGTTACACGGCAAGGAGTGCGCCATGAACGTCTCGCCTCTTTTCCTTCGATGGCTGATCAGCCTGCTGTTGCTGCTGAGCTTGACCATTGGTCACTCATTTGCGGGAGCGCTGCCCACGGTACCGGGACAAAGCGCGACGCTTCTGCCGGACGGGCGCTGGGTGCTGGTGGGTGGCGAGGGCGCCGCTGCGGCGACGGTGTCGATCTTCAACCCGACAACTCAGCAGATCATAAAGTTGCCGACCGGTTTGGCTGCGCCGCGCGCGTACCACAGCGCGACGCTTTTACCGGATGGGCGCGTGCTTGTCTTGGGTGGTGCCGGAACGGACGGAACGATCCTAAATAGTGCAGAGCAGTTTGATCCGGCCGGCCAGTCATTCACCTCCCTGGGCGATGTGGGCCTGCTTGCACGCGCCCACCATACCGCCACCGTCCTCATGGATGGTACGGTGCTCGTGGCCGGTGGTGTCTCCGGGGCGGGGACGCCGCTACCGCAGGCTGAGCTCTGGGATCCTGCCACCCGCCAGGCCCGGCCATTCAGTGCGCAGCTAGTTGTCCCGCGCGCGGACCATACCGCGCTGGTGTTGCCGACCGAGCCCGTGTTGCTTTCGGGAGGACGCGATGGCGCGGGCAAGCCCGTGTCCACCCCTGAAATCTACTCCCCGCAACAGCAGAACTTTACCGCGGTCGATGCTGCCAGCAACAATGTACTGGCGGCACCCGCAGCTGCGGACGCGCCTGCCGTAATGGGTTCCTTGCCGACGCCGGGCACGGCTAGCGTTGCCGTCAATGCATCCATCGCCATACGCTTTTCCACGCCGTTATCCGTCGTTAGCCTCAATCCACGCACAGTGACGCTCCTGGGGCCGACCGACGCTGTCGCTGTGCACGTGGTGCCGGCCGAGGGCGGGCGGATGCTGTTCGTAACGCCGGCAACGGATCTTCGGCCCGGGGCAAATTACACGCTCTTCATCAGTGGCGCCGTCGATGCGACGAACAGGCCGCTCCCGTTTACCTCAATTGGCTTTACTACACGTACGCTAAGCGGGGCGTCCTCATCCGCGAGCACATCGTCCGGCAGCACGGTTGCGGTAGCCACGAGCCCAGTCAGTGCCGCCGCACCTACCGCGGCATCAACTCCGAAGGCACCCGCGCAGTCTAAGTCGCCCGCAGCCCTGGCCGGCATGGCGGAGCCCACTATCTGGATTCCAAATGGCCCGCATTTGGCCGGGGACTGGCGGCTCAAATTCCCCGCGGCACCCTTGCAGCAATTGCCGGCCTTGATGGCAACACCGGGGGTGACCGCGCTGTCCGGGCAGGTATTGTTCATGAACGGCACCGCGGCGGCCAACGTGACCATGAAGCTCGGAAGTCAGAGTACGCTAACGGATGCGACTGGACGCTTTCTGCTGGCCGGGGTGAGCGCTGGGACCCAAACACTGGTGATAGATGGACGAAGTGCGAATCGGCCCGGAAAGACATTGGGCTACTTCGAGGCATTAGTTACCGTCGACGCAGGGAAGACCACGGTCTTGCCGTACACGAGCTGGATGCCGCTAATCGACACTCAGCATGCAGTGAAATTTGACTCGCCGACCACCGACGAGGTGGTCATTACCACGCCGTACATCCCCGGCCTGGAAGTCCACCTCCCGAAGGGCTCAGTGCTGCGTGATCGCGCGGGGCATGTGATCAATGAACTATCGATCACTCCGGTACCTGTGGACAGACCACCATTCCCGCTTCCGACGCGCTACGTCCCGGTCTACTTCACCCTGCAGCCCGGCGGGGCGCATGTCGAAGGGGTCGATGCCGCGAGCGCGCAGGGCGCCCGCGTGATTTACCCGAATTACCATCATGGCGCACCCGGAAGCAGTCTGGACTTCTGGAACTACGACCCGACCGTCAAGGGCTGGTACGTGTACGGTGAGGGCAAGATTAGCGCCAATGGCCAGCAAATCGTCCCAGACCCGGGTGTCGCCATCTACGAGCTCACCGGGGCGATGGTCTCGTTATCTACCAACGCACCGGCAAATGGCCCGCCACCGGGCGGTTGCCCGATGGCGGGCGGCTCGCCCGGATCGGGTGGCGTACCAGGAACTGCCGCACCGCAAGGGCCGCCCCCTGGTCCAGGCGAAGACTGCTCGCAAAATGTCCCACCACCGCAGCCCGGCCACCCTGCCGGTCCCTCAGGTTCCAGTAAATCGGGCGGGAAAGCGGGTTGCGTGTCGCAGGGAGGCGACCCTGTGGATTGCGCGACGGGTCTCTTCGTGCTCTCGCGCACCGATTTGACGATCACAGGCACGACACCGTTGGCTTTGACACGGGTGTATCGTCAGAGTGACAGCACGTCGCGCGCGTTCGGGATCGGCGCCACCGACCGGTACGATATTTTCACGATTGGCGACATAAACCCGTACACCTACCAGGACCTGATCCTGCCGGACGGTGGCCGAATTCACTTCGTACGGACCTCGTCCGGGACGAGTTGGGCCGATGCGGTCTACACGCACACTGCGACTCCGAGCGCGTACTACGGCGCGACCATCAGCTGGTTGAACAACGGTTGGGTGCTGAAGATGCGCGACGGACGAACGATGTACTTTGCCGAATGCGCGTGGTGTTCGAACAGCCGGATGGCCGCGCTTCGCACGTTCGCGGATCGGTTGGGTAACCAGCTGACGCTGACGCGTGACTCCTACGGGAACCTGACACAAATTAGTAATCCGGACGGACGATTCATCAACCTGACCTATGACAGTACCAACCGTGTAACGCAGGCGCAGGACAATATCGGTCGAACCGTCACCTATCAGTACGATGCGAGCGGACGTCTTGCGCAGGTAACAAACCCGGACGGCGGTGCGGAGCACTACGCGTACGACGCTTCCAACAACATGCTCACGGTCACGAGGCCTGGCGGCCAGGTGATGGTGACAAACCAGTACGACTCCAACAACCGGGTCACGAAGCAGACACTCGCGGATGGCGGGGTGTACCAGTTTGCCTACACACTTGATAGCAACGGTAACGTGACGCAAACCGCCATTACCGATCCGAAAGGCGCCGTGCGTCAGATCGCCTTCAACGCGAGCGGTTATCCGACCAGCACGACCTGGGCAGTGGGCAAGCCGGAAGCGCAGACGTTCACCTACAGCCGAGGCACCGGCACTAACCTGTTGCTTTCCTCGACCGACGCGCTGTCGCGCACCACCAGCTATACGTACGACTCCGTGGGCAACCTCGCGAGCGTGACGGCGCTGTCGGGAACTTCGCAGGCGACTACTACCAGCTTTACATATGAACCCGTGTATAGCCGCCTGAGCACTTATACGGACGGGCTTGGGCATACCACGACATACCATTACGACAGTTCCGGCAACCGCATCGAAATGGATGACCCGCTGGGCGATGCCACGCATTTCACCTACAACAGCCTGGGCCAGATGACCGGGATCACCGACCCACTGGGCAATATCACATCGCTCAGCTATCAGGGTGGAGATCTCGCCGCGATCACCGATCCACTCGGCCGGACCGTTACCCGCTACACGGATGGGATCGGGCGGCTCCTGTCGGTGTCGGACCCATTGGGCAATCTCACCACTTTCGACTATAACGGGCGCGATTTGCCGACTCGCATGACGGACGCGCGCGGCGGCGTCACGAGCCTGGCGTACGATGCCAACGGCAATCTGACAAGCCTCACCGACGCGCGAGGCGGAATCACGAGCTTCGCCTACGATGCCAAGGATCGGCGCGTCAGCCGCACCGATCCGCTGCAGGCGGTCGAGAGCTATGCTTACGACGGCAACGACAATCTCACGCAGCACACCGATCGCAAGGGCAAAGTCGCGACGTTCAGCTACGACGGGCTCAACCGCGGTGTATCGGCCGCATATGGCCAGACGATCAACGGTGGTAGCCTCTCGTCGCCCGATGCAACCGCAAGTGTCACTTTTGACGCAGGGGACCGGCCGACCCAAATCGTCGATTCCCAAGGCGGTACCATCAATAGGACCTACGACGGCCTCGATCGCCTCACCGCCGAGACCACACCGCAGGGTAGCGTCGCGTATACGTACGATGCCGTGAGCAGGCGCACCACCTTCCAAGTGGCAGGTCAGACCGCAGTCGCCTATGCCTATGACAACGCGGATCGCCTCACCGGCATCACGCAGGGCAGCGCGCAGGTAGGGGTCACCTACGATGCTGCGGGCCGCCGGTCAACCCTCACGCTGCCCAACGCGATCGTTGCCACCTACACCTACGATACGGCGGGCCAGTTGACCGGGATCACCTATGCGAATGGCAGCACCACTGTCGGCAACCTGATCTATGCATACGACAACGCGGGACGGCGCACACAGATCGGCGGCACGCTCGCCAGCCTGAGCCTGCCGGCGGCGCTGGCGAGTGCGACCTATGACGTGGATAACCGGCTGACCAACTGGTCCGGTACTACGCTGACCTATGACGCGAACGGCAATCTTACTGGTGACGGCAGCCTCACGTATGGGTGGGACTCGCGCGGCCGGCTCGTCTCGCTGGCCGGGACGGCGACCGCGAGCTTTGCCTACGACACACTGGGGCGGCGAAGCGGCAAGACGGTGAACGGCACCGTGACGAATCTCCTCTACGATGGGGCAAACGTGGTGCAGGAACTGGCGAGCGGCACGCCCACCGCGAATCTGATGACGGGGCTGGAGATCGACAAGGTGTACAGCCGTACCGACAGCCTCGGGACGAGAAGCTTCGTCACGGACGCGCTGGGCAGCACGGTCGCGCTCACGGACGCCAGTGGCGCAATCAAGACGAGCTACGCGTATGAGCCGTATGGCAATACATCCACGACCGGCGAAGCCAGCACCAACGCTACCCAATATACAGGGCGGGAAAACGATGGCACTGGCCTGTACTACTATCGGGCCCGGTATTTCCAGCCGCGTTTCGGTCGGTTCGTAAGTGAAGACCCGGTTGGATTGAATGGAGGGGGCAACCTATATTTATACGTGGGAGCGAGTCCGCTTGCATATATCGACTCGTTCGGCCTGTTGAGGGTGCCCGACTACTTCGGATTGTCGCTTCCGGTACTCGGACCGATTGGCATAACATTCACCGTCGATCGAGCAGGTGGCGTCTATGCCGGCCCTGGCGTTGGCGTTGGCTTGGGCGGCACTGTAGGGTTTGGAGTCGGGTGGACTCCTGATCCATGCCCTCCAAATGCACAACAGTTGCGGAATTTTCTGAGTGGATTCGGGGCAAACGCCGGGGTCGGTGTTGGGGTGAATTGGTCCGATCCAACAGGTCCAGGAAACGAAGGCCCGAATCGTCTCGGAGGGACTCTGCAAACGCCTGGGGCGAGTGCCGGTTACAACTGGTACCTTGGAAACCTCAGAGGTTCTGTTGAATAGAGGTGGAGAATGAACGAGAAGACCTGGGCAGGAATTTTTGGGGCGTTTGCTATCTCGATGGGGATTTTTAAAACATTTTTCCCGTCATTTATTCTTGAGTTTCGCGAGCGCCATCCGTGGGTTAATTTAATTGGTTTTTTTACCTTCATATTTAAAACAAAATATGCAAAGCGTGCTGTTATTGCGAACGGGATTGGGATTATATTGCTTGGATCGATCCTCCTTATATGGTCTATAACAAGTTAGGATTGTGATGTTGGCGGAAAATGGTTTCTCTGTGCGCCCGAAATTGCAAAAATATTCTCGAAAAAAGATACGTTGCCAACTGCCGTGGTAATGGGAAAATTCAAGGTGCTCGACAGCGTTGGCTCGAAGCACCAACTCATGGAGCAGGTGCAATACAACTTGCTGCTTCGTTGGTTCATTCGTCTGTCGATGGACGATGCATCCATGCCCACAGTACGGAACGCGGAAGTGCACATTCGCCGCGACGGCGAAGGACGAATTCTCGCTCTGGCTGCAGGCCGACTTTCCGGACACCGCCCCAGTCCCGCTCGAAGAAACGAAGGTTGACTGCAACGTCATGCCGTATCGCGATCCCGGATTGAGGCGCGCGCCGAAGATGCCGGAGTTCGATGTAACGAACGACGACGGACTGCGTGGGCTGTGGCGCATCTGCCCGGCAACGCCGTAGTCGAGCACCTGAATCTGGCGATCGTGACGCTACGGAAGTCGCTCGAGTAGATCCGAGACCGGTATGACGTAACTGACCGCAGCACGAAGGACAAGGGCGACCTTGGGGGTGCAAACGGCAAGCTCATCCAGTTGCATCACTTGCTCCGACAAGAGATGACGCGGGCCGGGATGCTTTAGCGTTCACCCTTGTCATGGCTTTCCCTATGGGACATTGAGCCAGGCGTGCTTACCCCCTATAACTCAGACCACGTAGCGAAAAATGCGATGCGCGGGGACGGGGATGAATAAGACGAATGCCCTTGAGGGTCTACGCGGGACGGCGGCTGTTCTCGTTGTTGCATTTCACATGTACCTTGCGACGCACGGCCAATGGTTCGGCCTGGCTCGCAACGGCTATCTAGCGGTTGATTTGTTCTTCGTTCTCAGCGGGTTTGTCATATGCGCGGCGTACAGCCGCAAGCTGGATCGCATCGCGGAAACGCGCGTTTTCATCTTGCGGCGGTTCGGCCGTCTGTTCCCGGTGTTCGCCGTCACGACGGCCCTTTACTACGCGGTCTCCATCGGCGTCGCGTCCATCCTGATTCACAACGGGCATAGCGCGCCGATAGACATTCCGACGCCTGCCGAGTTTCTGGCACTCGCGACAATGACACAGGCGCTTAATACGTTTGATCATTCCGTCGGCAACGGCTCGGCATGGTCGGCGTGCGATGAGTTTTACGTCTATCTCGTGTTCGCTGCGACATGCTTCGCCGCTCGCGCCAAAGCGCGCATTTTTGCATTCGCGGGCTTGGCTATGGCTGGATACGGAATCGCAATTTGGGCCGCTGTAGGGCTTGGAAAGTGCCTTTCCGTCGGGGATTGCTTCGACTCAACGATACGGTTCGGTTGGTCACGCTGCTTGGCGGGATTCTTTGCAGGCGCGTTAATTGCAGAATTTCGACATCGTGAAATATTCCGCGCGCTACGCGGGGGATTCGCGCAAGTCGCTACGTTCACGGTCGTGGTCGCCTTCTTCATATATTCGAATCGCATTCCGGGTCTACCCTGCGCTGCGCCATTGATGTTCGTACCGCTCGTCGCGTCGTTGATCGAGGACCACGGGCCGATCGCAGCGGTCTTTTGCATGCGACCGTTTCAATTCCTTGGACGCATTTCCTATTCGCTGTACCTGACGCATGCGGTTTTCTGTCTACCATTCGTATCGGTCGTCAATGCCCGCGACACGTTCGGCGGAAGGATCGCAGCCTGCTTAGGCTTCGTGTTCGTGTGTGTCGCGATCGCGCGCATCATGTGCGAGGCCGTTGAGATCCCTTGCCGCGCGCGCATCTATGAATGGTCGACGCGGTCCTCTGGGATCAGCACTGGCCGCGCCTCAACAGCTAGCCGCACCGATTGAGCGCACAGCCACTTCCGTGACCGAAGAGCCATCGTCGTACAAACGCACCCGGTCAGCGAGCCGAGCCGGCCGTGCGATTTCCACACGTATGTGAGGCCGCCGTTACCGGTGAGGCCGCGTCAGGACTGCAAAATTCCGATCGAACGAGCTAGAGTAGCCGGGCGGCACGCGGATAATCTTTGCCCCGTTCAAGGAGTCGAGCGCGACGTGCGTCGCCTCGCACGCGGAGAGCGTCAGACCGATGATCCGCGGCGCGACCATCTTCGCGCGCTTGCGAGACTGACGTGACGTGATAGCGTAACGGGATCTACCTCGTGTCTGACGACTCGCCGCTGCCGCCCGGATTACTCGGTCTCGCGACATCGGTCACCTGACAACAACGATTGAAAGGAACGTGTCAGAACTCGAGTGCAAATGGACCGATAAGGATTATTATCAGTCCATCATCAATAATGGTCTAAACTGGCAATCATGCAAACACGTGAGACCGAACCCGTCGCGTTCCCTGATGACGCCGAACTGGCCGCGCTGCGCGCGTGGTATGCCGGGCTCGAGGCTCGAGCGGCCGTCGCGCGCTATCTGGGCGACCGCAAGGCACCGGGGATTTCCGCGCGCGGCGTGCTCGGCCGTATCCAGCGAGCTCTGATCGCGTTCGCGACGAGCCGACATCGCGACGATCTGGCGGAGGTATTCGGTACGCGATCCGCTGCGTCGGGTGACACCGTCACTCGTGCGATCGAAACGTTGCGCAACCTGCCGGCACCGGAGCCGCACATCGCCGACGAGATCGACCGGTGGTTGCCGCCGCGGGTGGTGGCCGCCCTGCAGACGCACGGGATCCGGACACTGGCCGAGCTGACCGTGCGAATTCCGCGCCGGCGGCGCTGGTGGACGGCGATCGTCGGGCTCGGCACCGCTGGCGCACGCTGCGTGGAAGCATTCTTTGCGGCCCATCCTGCGCTGACCGAACGTGCTCGCGCGCTGGTGGCAGCAACTCCTGCGGGGCCGATCGTCCCGTGGGAACAACTGCGCGTGCCACACGAGGTCGACGGCTCGCTCGGTCAGTTTCGTGCACCACCACACGTATGTATGTTGAAAGCATCGAACGACTACGAGGCGGTGCAATCCTGGCTGTCCCTGCACGAGTCCGCCGCCACGCAGCGTGCCTATCGGAAGGAGGCAGAACGCCTGATCCTGTGGGCGATCGTCGAGCGCAGATGTGCGTTGTCGTCGCTGACCACTGACGACGCGATCGCCTACCGGGCGTTCCTGCGACGGCCGACGCCACGCGAACGCTGGGTCGGGCCGTCGCGGCCACGACAGAGCGTAGAATGGCGGCCGTTCAGCGGGCCATTATCGACGCGCTCTGCCGCGTATGCGCTCACAGTGCTCTCGGCGCTGTTTCGCTGGCTGGTCGAGCAGCGCTACGTCCTCGCCAATCCATTTGCGGGCGTCAAGGTGCGAGGGAGCGTGAAATCAGGCCTCGATGTCACGCGTGGTTTTACCGATGGCGAATGGCTGCTGATCCGCGCGATTGCCGATGGCCTTGAATGGTCCTACGGCTGGAGTGAGGCGGCCGCCCAGCGCCTTCGTTTCCTGCTGGATTTCGGGTATGCGACCGGCCTCCGGGCCAGCGAACTGGTCGGCGCAACGCTCGGAGACATCCGCACCGACGAACACGGCGATCACTGGCTGCACCTCGTCGGCAAGGGCGGCAAGCTTGGCAAGGTCGCGCTCCCATCACTGGCCCGTGCGGCGCTCGATCAGTATCTGGTGCAGCGCGGGTTGCCGGTGACGCCAACCAGGTGGAAACCGGCTACACCGATCGTGGCGAGCCTCGACGGAGACGGGGTTGGCATCGAGACCACGCGGCTCGGGCGCGTGCTGCGGCGGTTCTTCCTACTGGTGGCCAACGCGATTCAGCAGGAGCGACCCACGATGGCGGACAAGCTGCGCCGTGCGAGCCCTCACTGGATGCGGCACACGCACGCCTCGCATGCACTCGCGCGCGGGGCGGAATTGATCATGGTGCGCGACAACCTGCGGCACGCATCGATTTCGAGCACGTCGACCTATCTGCACGGCGACGAGGTCAAGCGGGCTCGGCAGTTCGATCAGGCATTCGGACCACGCTCCGCCTAGAGTCGTGGCAGTAAGGCTATATTCCAAATTTCCCCAAAATCGGGCGCTCTGTATAACTGCAGCGCTTATGATAGGAATTTGCGCTTACCTTGTTCGCCCCCCATAACCTTGTGGATTCGTAACGCATAAATCGGTGTCGCAGTGCTAGAGTGGAACGCTCAAACCACGGGGAAGCGGACATTACAACTTAGCCGCTACACCAATTGTCAAAGCCGTTCTCAAATGTCCGCCTGCTGGCTATTTAGAAATGTCCGGTTTTGGGGCTGGTTTTGCGGTTGGTTTGGCTGCCTATTTGTCACGGGTTTAATCGTTACGCAGTGTCGAATGCGGGCGTCTGAACCGGCAGGGCGCTTACGTCCGCTTCGACTGCTTTTGCAGACCGACGGCCAGGTTTGCGGGGTTGCTTTGGGGTTTGCCGGCGTTGCGCCAGTTCCACGATCACGCCATCGACATCGGCCTGCGTGAACTCGCGCTGCTTCTTCGTGCCTTCCTGACGTGCAGGCGTGCGCACTTCGATGCCCTGATTCGTGCGTGACGGCGAACCCGAGGCGCGTCGATTGTCACGCTGCGCCTGGAGTGCCTGCGCAACTTGCAGCACGTGGCTCAGGCGTTTGTGTTCGACGACAGCGCCTTGGTCGATTTCGGCCAATCGGTCGTACTGCCGACATGGCAGCACGCAGCCGTCGGCGCGGATCTCGATCCGTCCGTCCGGGTACTCCCACACGTCGATGTAACGGTGAATCAGTTTCCGGTTCGCTGGCGTGTCGTCCAGCAGATACATCACCCGGTCGTATTGCACCGTCAGCGATTTCGTCACGCGCCGTGTCTCGCGCCAGGTCAGCAGCAGGTCGAGATTCTCGTCGTCCCGCAGCGGCCGGTGCGCATTGAAGTCGCTCTTCGGCGGTTTCGCGAAGCGCGCGTTGTAGGCGGCGATGAAGGAGGGCGCATACGCATTGGCGTCAGCTACCGTGCTGATGCCGCGCAGCCGCAGCTCCTTCACCAGCCGATCCTGCAGCGTCAGGTGCGCGCGCTCGACGCGCCCCTTCGCCGAGCTGCTGTTCGCACAGAACGTGTCGATGTTCAGCTCGTACATCGCCCGCCCGAAGTGCGTCACGCTGTTGCCCGTCTTGCCAGCAGACGGGCCGCGGAACACGCCCGCCTTGTCGCTGTACAACGCGCCCGGCTTGCCGTGGCGCTCCAGATAGGTCCGCGTCGCCTCGAAGTAGCTGAAGGTCGACTCGGTCGCCGTGAAGTGCAGCATCATCAGCCGGCTCGTCGCGTCGTCGACGTACACCAGCAACGTGCATTGCGGCGCCCGATCCTCGAACCACCGATGCTCGCTGCCGTCGATCTGGATCAGCTCGCCCAGGCACGCGCGCCGCGCCCGCGGCTGGTAGACCTTCGGCGGACGCTGCCGCCGCGGCACCCACAAGCCGGCGTCCGTCATCAGCTTCCGGACCGTCTCCTTGGCCAGGCGAATGCCGTGGCATTCCCAGAGCTTCTCGCAAGCCAGCGTCGGCCCGAAATCGGCGTAGCGCTCGCGAATGATCGAGAGCGCCCGATCAGCCGTTCCAGAATCCAAATGACGATTACCCGGCCTCGAACGATGTCCCGACACCAAACCAGCCGGGCCGTGCTCACGTAGTCGCGCGACCAGCCGCCGGATCTGCCGTGTGGTCAATTCCAGCCGTTGCGCCGCACGCCACGGCTTGAGCCTGCCGTCCGCGACGTCCTGAATGACCTTGAATCGGTCCAGCTCGCGCATCGTCATGGTGATCCGTTCCGTCGCTGCCATCGAAGCCTCCAGCGCCGGAGCCCCGGCGGCTGGTCAGCTTGGCGACCAAAGCGGACATTTCTATGTAGCTAAAAGCGGACATTACTATCTAGCTGCCACACCAATTCCGGCGATAATTAGATTTATGTAAACTCACAGCGTATGCAAATCGCGCGTTAATAGATGCGTTGGCGGCGGCGGTCAGACATCGCTTTGCATCTCCGATAAAGATTGCTTGAGCACTCGTCTCGCGGGTGACGCCGAGAAGTTCGTCATCCGCGTGCGCGCCGGGCAATCGGGACAGCCCGTCGAATCATACAACCACCCCAACCGGAGAAATCGAATCAAAAGTTTGCTTTGCGTTCCACAAGTTGGGTCGACTTGTCTTCGATGACCTTCGCGCTCAGCTCGAATCCTTTGAAGAGCGCGTAAAGCGGCTGCAGCGATTGAGCCAGCAGCCCGCCGATCGCCGAGGGCGGCGTACTCAGAGGCACGGACTGATACAGCGTGATGGCATCTTGATGCGCCTTCCTGCCCGGTGAAATGATTCCGCCGCGACCGTACCAGGACACCAACTCACGGCCGCTAAGGCCGGACCAGCGAAAGGCAAATTCCAGCTTGCAGTTGTCCTCTTGACATCCCATCGCTTTGGCAAAGGCCAGCCCCACCGCAATGGCCTCCGCGCAGTCATAGATCGGTAGCGCATAGTCGAAGGCAACGCCCGGCGTCGGGCTGTAGTCGGTCAATTGCAGGTCATCGAACAGTGCACGCAAATGGTAGAAGACGCCCTTTGGATCAAAGCGCTCGAAGTCCGTGTGGCGGCCACCCGGAAGCGCAACCAGCGCTTCCCAACCGTGGTCGATTACGTACGGACGATCGGCCTCGTTGCCGAAAGCTTCGCTCACCAGCCAAACTGGCCAGCCACTGTACTCGGGATTGCTCGACCTCAATAGATTCAAAAAGGTACCGAGGTTTTGGTCCGGCACCGGGCCATCCAGGTACATGGCGACCTCCCAATATCCGGTCTTGGGAAGGCTCAATGACCGTTTGGCAACGGCCGCCGAGAATCGCTGCTTCCCATCGTCCAACAGCATCTGCAATCGATTCTGCTCGACCGGAGCTCCAGCATTGTCTTCGCCCATCGCGCCGAGGATCTGCTTGACGGCATCCGTGGTTAGACCGCTCAGGTGACGTCGGACGAAGCGGCCGATGTCTGCTTCGCGATTGTCGAAGCAGGTGTCGATAATCGCTGGCCAATCTTTCCAGTGCACTTTCGCGCTGCTGGGCCGTCGATTCGCATTCAGTGTCCGCACGTAGATGTCGCCTTCCACCACCAGTTTCTTACCGTCCAAAATCAGGTCGGACTTGGCCGCCACAGGTGTCCGGACGCCGGCCGGTATCACGATGACCGGATACACCCGGGCGTCCCGCTCGGTAAACTCGATCGCGACATCGAAGAGTTCCGACGCAAACCGCGCGACCAGCGCGTAGATCTTGTCAGGATGAAACATGCTTCTCACATCCGCCGGAGCGCGATCGAGGTCCGGCGCCAGCGACTTATCATCGAAGCCGATGAGCAGATAACCGCCGTTCGCATTGCGCAGCGCCAACATGGCACGGACTAGCTTCGACTGCCCTTCCGCCGAGTCGGGATCAATCCACGTTTTGATTTCCACTGCGAGGCTTTCGCTCGGCCGCTCAACGAGCGTCTTGACCCGGGTATTGTCCATTTCCGCCACCGTGACCTCCTTCTCGAAAGGACGACCTGATTGATCAAGCGTCAGGCCCATCGTTGTGTGGTGTTACACCGCGATCCGCCAGAAACCGCGACTACTCCTGCGCGAAGTCCTGCAGGTCCGCCCGATTGCTCGTCAGATAGATCGACAGCACATCGGCACAAACCCATTTGACCGCCTGCAGCCATGCGCCGATATCCTCGCCGTCCGCCTGGTCGAGTGCGGCATCAATTGTGTCGATCAGCTGGTCAATGGCGGCTGCATCCATCGCCTCGTCGTCTTCATTACGTCGCCAATACAGGGGTAATCGAATGAAAGGGACTTCCCCGTCCCGAGGCTGCGGCGGAAGCCGCGAATCGGCATCAAAGTGCCATGATGGAGTGTCGAGCCTTCATCAACGCCAGCGCGAGGGGAAGTCCATGTCCAT
>NZ_JAAGPL010000062.1:0-45140 GCF_017104785.1 Burkholderia sp. Ac-20353
ACAACGCGCGGCGCATCGCGATGGGCGCGGCCGGCGCGGCGTTCGCGGCGCGCCATCGCGGCGCGACGGCCCGTACCGTCGACGTGCTCGCTGCGCTGCTGCCGCCCGTCACGAATGGCGAACGGGGCGAGCAGGGCGAGTAGGCGAGTAGGCGCCCGCCGTGCGGCGTGCAACGGCGGCCGACGCTGTTCACGCCGCGCCGCCGACGGCGTCATCGCTCAGACAGTCAGCAGTCCCTTCTTCTCGATGAACGCGACGACATCCGTGACGCCGGCGAGCGCCTTCAGGTTCGTCATCACGTACGGCCGCTCGCCGCGCATCTTCTTCGTATCCGATGCCATCACGTCGAGGTTCGCGCCCACCAGCGGCGCGAGATCGGTCTTGTTGATCACGAGCAGGTCCGACTTCGTGATGCCGGGGCCGCCCTTGCGCGGAATCTTCTCGCCGCCCGCCACGTCGATCACGTAGATCGTCAGGTCCGACAGCTCGGGGCTGAACGTCGCCGCGAGGTTGTCGCCGCCGGACTCGATGAACACGATGTCCGCGTCCGGAAAGCGCGCGAGCATCCGGTCGACGGCCTCGAGATTGATCGACGCGTCCTCGCGGATCGCGGTGTGCGGGCAGCCGCCCGTCTCGACGCCCATGATCCGCTCCTCGGGCAGCGCGCCCGCGACGGTCAGCAGGCGCTGGTCTTCCTTCGTGTAGATGTCGTTGGTGATCGCGACGAGGTCGTAGCGGTCGCGCATCGCCTTGCACAGCATTTCGAGCAGTGTGGTCTTGCCGGAGCCGACCGGGCCGCCGATGCCGACGCGCAGCGGCGGCAGCTTCTTCGTGCGGCGGGCGGACGGGGAGTAGGGTGCGTTCATGGCGGGTAGCGTGTGGGTCAGGAGCGGAACAACCGCGAATACTGGGTTTCGTGCCGTGCGGACAGGATGCCGAGCTGCGGCGCGAACGTGTTGATCGCGTCGGGCGGCGTCGCGAGCGCGCGCTGCACGGCCGCGTCGATCGCACCGCGCAGCGCGACGATGATGCGTTGGCCCGCGAGCTGGCCGAGCGGCACCGCCTTCAGCGCGGCGGCGGTCTGGTTTTCGACCCAGCCGAATGCGTACGCGGCGAGCGTCGCGTCCGCGCGTGCGTCGTGTGCGGCCGCTGCGAACGCGAACGCGGTCGGCAGCGCGATCGGCGTGAGGCTCGACAATGTCGCGCGGCGCGCGGCGTCGCCCCATTCGAGCGACGTGCACAGCTGCGCGAGCGACCAGCCCATCTGCTCAGTCTCGCGGCGCAGCTCGGCCGATTCGCGGCTCGCGACGAACCACGCGTTTTCGCGTGCGAGTGCGTCGGCATCGTGCGCATGCCAGCGCGCGAGCTGGTGCGCGAGAAACGGCAGCTCGCCGTGCGCGAGCACGTCGGTCAGGCCGCTCGCGATCCAGTCGCGCGCGGTGTCGGCATCGCGGATCAGGTTCGCGTCGAGTGCCGCTTCCAGGCCCTGCGAATAGCTGAACGCGCCGATCGGCAACGCGGGCGACGCGAGGTGCAGCAGCGCGACGAGCTCAGCGGTGTTCATGATCGTGGGCATGGCCGTGCGTGCATCCGGGACCATGCTGATGATCGTGATCGTGATCGTGATCGTGATCGTGATCGTGATCGTGCGAGTGGCCGTGGTGTTCGCCGAACACCTGTTGCGCGAGCGCGTAATCCTCGGCGAACGTCGCGTCGTGGCCATGCCGGTGGCCGCCGCCATACGCGCCGGCTTCCGGCTGGAATGGCGCGTCGACCTGCTCGACCTGCGCGCCGAGCCGCCGCAGCATGTCGGCGAGCACGGGATCGGCTTCGAGCTTCAGATAGCCGTCGCCGATCTCGACCGGCGTGTGGCGATTACCGAGGTGATAGGCGGCGCGCGTGAATGTCAGCGGATCCGGCGCGCGCACGAGCAGCACGGTTTCGCGCGCGGCGGCGACGCGCACGAGCGCGCCGTCGTCGGCGACGAGCACGTCGCCATCCCGCAGCACGGTGCCGCGGGGCAGCACGAGCGCGATCTCCTCGCCGGTGTCGAGCGTGGCCGCGAGGCGGCTCTTGCAACGGGCGTCATACGCGAGCGTGAGCGTGGGCGCGCGCGCGACGAGCGACGCGGCGAGTCTGACGTTCGGGGCAATGCGTTTGTCGATGGTGCGCATGAATCGGGATCAGTGAATCGGGACCAGGAAATCAGAACAGGAAATAGCGCTGCGCCATCGGCAGCACGGTGGCCGGCTCGCAGGTGAGCAACTGGCCGTCCGCGATCACGTCGTAGGTTTCCGGATCGACGCTGATCGCGGGCCGCCATGCGTTGTGGATCATGTCGGCCTTCGTCACGTTGCGGCAGTTGCGCACCGGCACGATCCGCTTTGCGAGCCCGTAGCGCTCGGCGATGCCGGCGTCGGCCGCCATCTGCGACACGAACGTCAGCGACGTGCGCGCGAGCGCGCCGCCGCGCGTCGCGAACATCTCGCGGTAGTGGACGGGCTGCGGCGTCGGGATCGACGCGTTCGGGTCGCCCATCTGCGCGATCGCGATCATCCCGCCCTTCAGGATCATCGTCGGCTTGATCCCGAAGAACGCCGGTTCCCACAGCACGAGGTCCGCCCACTTGCCGGGCTCGATCGAGCCGACCTCGTGCGCGATCCCGTGCGTGAGCGCCGGGTTGATCGTGTACTTCGCGACGTAGCGCTTCGCGCGGAAGTTGTCGTGGCGCGCGGTGTCCTCGGGCAGCGCGCCGCGCTGCACCTTCATCTTGTGCGCGGTCTGCCAGGTGCGGATGATCACCTCGCCGACGCGGCCCATCGCCTGCGAGTCGGACGACAGCATCGACAGCGCGCCGAGGTCGTGCAGGATATCCTCGGCCGCGATCGTCTCGCGGCGGATCCGCGATTCGGCGAACGCGAGATCCTCGGCGATCGACGGATCGAGGTGGTGACACACCATCAGCATGTCGAGGTGCTCGTCGAGCGTGTTGATCGTGTACGGGCGCGTCGGGTTGGTCGACGACGGCAGCACGTTCGCCTCGCCGCACACCTTCAGGATGTCGGGTGCATGGCCGCCGCCCGCGCCCTCGGTGTGATACGTGTGGATCGTGCGGCCCTTGAACGCGGCAACCGTCGATTCGACGAAGCCGGCTTCGTTCAGCGTGTCGGTGTGGATCGCGACCTGCGTGTCGGTGTCGTCGGCGACCGACAGGCAGTTGTCGATCGCGGCGGGCGTCGTGCCCCAGTCCTCGTGCAGCTTGAGGCCGATCGCGCCGGCCGCGATCTGCTCGACGAGCGGCTGCGGCAGGCTCGCATTGCCCTTGCCGAGAAAGCCGAGGTTGATCGGCCAGCCGTCGGCGGCCTGCAGCATCCGCTCCATGTGCCACGGGCCCGGCGTGCAGGTCGTTGCGTTGGTGCCGGTGGCAGGCCCCGTGCCGCCGCCGAGCATCGTCGTGACGCCCGACGCGAGCGCCTCGTCGATCTGCTGCGGGCTGATGAAGTGGATGTGCGTGTCAATGCCGCCCGCAGTCACGATCAATCCCTCGCCGGCGATCACTTCGGTCGCAGCGCCAATCGCGATCGTCACGCCCGGCTGGATGTCCGGATTGCCGGCCTTGCCGATCGCGGCGATGCGGCCGTGCTTGATCGCGATGTCGGCCTTCACGATGCCCCAGTGATCGAGGATCACCGCGTTCGTGATCACCGTGTCGGGCACGTCGGCGGCGACGCGCTGCGACTGGCCCATCCCGTCGCGGATCACCTTGCCGCCGCCGAACTTCACTTCCTCGCCGTAGATCGTGAAGTCGCGTTCGATCTCGATCAGCAGCTCGGTATCGGCGAGACGGATGCGGTCGCCCGTCGTCGGCCCGAACATCTCCGCATACGCGCGGCGGCTCAAGCGTAGTGTCATGTCGTGCTGTTCCTGAAGACCTGAAGAGTAGGGCGCGCGCTCAGAGCGGCCCCATCACCTTGCCCTGAAAACCATAGACGGCGCGTTCGCCCGCGAGCGCGACGAGTTCGACCGTGCGCGTCTGGCCGGGCTCGAAGCGCACGGCGGTGCCGGCCGCGATGTTCAGCCGGAAGCCGCGTGCGGCTGCGCGGTCGAACGACAGTGCGTCGTTGACTTCGAAGAAGTGATAGTGCGAGCCGACCTGCACGGGGCGGTCGCCGGTGTTCGCGACGGTCAGCGTGAGTGTCGCGCGGCCCGCGTTCAGTTCGTGCTCGCCGTCGTCGGTGAGGATTTCGCCGGGAATCATGGGCAGGCCCTCACGGAATCGGGTGATGGACGGTGACGAGCTTCGTGCCGTCGGGGAAGGTCGCCTCGACCTGGATATCGGGAATCATTTCCGGCACGCCTTCCATCACGTCGTCGCGCGTGAGCAGCGTCGTGCCGTAGTGCATCACCTCGGCGACGGTCTTGCCGTCGCGCGCGGCTTCCATCAGAGCGGCGGTGATGAACGCGACCGCTTCCGGATAGTTGAGCTTGAGGCCGCGCGCACGGCGGCGCTCGGCCAGCAGCGCTGCCGTGAAGATCAGCAGCTTGTCTTTTTCGCGGGGAGTCAGTTTCATGAAGGCGGGCGTTCAGGAAAACGTAATTTTTCTCGGGGCACTGCGGCCGTGCGGAAGCGCGATTCATCGTAGCACCGCATCATCTGCCGCGCAGTGCGTATCGAATATGTAAGCAGCAAGCTGCGTGCCATGCATGCGGAGCGGCGCCGGATGCGCGTTCGTGGTGCGCGCTGCATGGGCGGCGTGCCGTGCCGGGTGCAGCGCTGCGCCGAAATGGGGCGTGAAGGCTGCGCTGCGCAACGCGCGGGATCAGGTCTGCCAGAGGCGCAGCGGCTGCGCGGCGACGCCGTGCACGATCGGGCGCAGGTACAGCCAGCAGTCGACGAAATGCCGCTGCAGCACCTCCATCGACGCGGCAAGCGCGCGCACGAGCACGATGCCCGGCGTCACGCAGGTCGCGCCCGCGCGCAGTGTGTCGTTGAACGGCATGCGTGTGGCGAGCGATTCCGCAAGCGCCGTATCGCACGCGGTGCCGGCTGCCCAAAGTGTGCCGTAGACCGGAAAGCCCGCGAGCACCTGCGGCGCGCCGCGCAGCGTGTCATCGGCCGCGAGCAGCGCGCGTTCGGTCCACAGCGGCCGGCCGTCGGCGTCGACGAGCGCCGATGTCGATGCGATGCGGCCCGCCGACCACGCTTCGCCGGCCGCCTGCCGGCCGAGCTGGGTCGCGTCCCAGCCGAGCGCGCTCGCGCCCGCGCCGAGCGTCAGCGTGAAGTCGAGCGACGCATGTGCGGCGTCGAAGAACAGGTTGTTCTGCGGCAGCCAGTCGAGCTTCGCGTGGCTGCCGAGCGTGATGCCGATGCGCTGGGTAGCATCGAGGCCGTTCGACTTGTACCACTTGGTCGCGCCGGGCGTCGTCAGCACCGCGTGCGTGCCCGCGCCGAGCGCGACGTCGATATCGAGCCGGTCGCCGCCCGCGACGCCGCCCGGTGGATGGACGATCACCGCGTGGCAGATCGCGTCGCCTTCCGGGTACAGCGGCCGCTGCACGCGCAGCGGGCCGTCGTGCAGCCGGTGAACGAGCGTCGTGCGCGCGCCGTGCCGTTCGAAGCCGAGTTCGAGGCGCGCGCGCCACGACTTGGCGACGGCGGGGTGGGATAGCGATGCGTGGGAATCGGGGGCGGACATCGTTGAAGCGAAGGACGGGTGCGCGGTAATGCTACAGGAATGCACCGCGAACGGATGCGCCCGGCGTAAACGGAATTTCAGTGAAAACGGCGGTTTCAACGTTTGCTGAAACCGGGTTGCCGAGTGAAAACGACTTGCTACACGGCGATCAGTTCCCGCACGCCGTTGGCCTCCATATCCCGCGCATCGCCGCCCGCGACGATTTCGCCGCGGCTCATCACCCAGTAGCTGTCCGCGATCGACCGCGCGAAATCGTAATACTGTTCGACGAGCAGCACCGTCATCTTCGATTCGTCGACGAGCTGCCGCAGCGTGCGGCCGATGTCCTGGATGATCGACGGCTGGATGCCTTCGGTCGGCTCGTCGAGGATCAGCAGTTGCGGCTCGCTCATCAGCGCGCGGCCGATCGCGAGCTGCTGCTGCTGGCCGCCCGACAGGTCGCCGCCGCGCCGCGCGCGCATGTCCTTCAGCACCGGAAACAGGTCGTAGATGCGGTCCGGCACCTTCGAAGGCGCCCTGCGGCTCGCCGCGCCGACGAGCAGGTTCTCCTCGACGGTAAGCCGCGGAAAGATGTCGCGGCCCTGCGGCACGTAAGCGAGCCCGGCCGCGACGCGCGCATACGGCGGCAGCGCGCCGAGCGTCCTGCCGCGCCACGACACCGTGCCGCTTTTCGCGGCGACGACACCCATCAGGCAGCGCAGCAGCGTCGTCTTGCCGACGCCGTTGCGGCCGAGCAGCACGGTCAGCCTGCCGGCGTCGGCGGCGAGGGTCACGTTGCGCAGGATATGGCTGCCGCCGTAATACTGGTTCAGCGAATCGATTGTCA
Organism: Burkholderia sp. Ac-20353; assembly: GCF_017104785.1. Taxonomy (NCBI): domain Bacteria; kingdom Pseudomonadati; phylum Pseudomonadota; class Betaproteobacteria; order Burkholderiales; family Burkholderiaceae; genus Burkholderia; species Burkholderia sp. Ac-20353. The sequence goes on from NZ_JAAGPL010000062.1 coordinate 6,523, forward strand.
GCATCGCATCAACGTCCGAGATAAGACTCGATCACCGCGTCGTCGCGCTTGACCTGATCGAGCGTGCCTTGCGCGAGCACCGCGCCTTCGGCCATCACCGTCACGCGGCCCGTATCGCCCGCGAGCGCCGCGACGAATTCCATGTCGTGCTCGACGACCATCATCGAACAGGTGCCGCGCAGCGTGTTCAGCAGCTCGGCGAGCTCCATCGTCTCGTGGTCGGTCATCCCGGCCGCGGGCTCGTCGAGCAGCAGCAGCGCGGGGCGCTGCATCAGCAGCATGCCGATCTCGAGCCGCTGCTTCTGCCCGTGCGACAACTCGCCGGCCGTGCGGAACGCGTGCGCTTCGAGGCCGATCAGCGCGAGCGTCTCCTCGATCCTCGCCTGCGCGCCCTTGCCGAGCCGTGCGCGCAGCGACGCGAGCCAGCCCTTGTCGGCCTGCATCGCGAGCTCGAGGTTTTCCCACACGGGGTGCTGCTCGAACACGGTCGGCTTCTGGAACTTGCGGCCGATGCCCGCGCGTGCGATTTCCGGTTCGCTCATTCGCGACAGGTCGAGCGTCTGGCCGAGAAACACCTTGCCCGCGTCGGGGCGTGTCTTGCCGGTGATCACGTCCATCATCGTCGTCTTGCCCGCGCCGTTCGGGCCGATCACGCAGCGCAGCTCGCCCGCGTCGATCGCGAGCGACAGCTTGTTCAGCGCGCGGAAGCCGTCGAAGCTCACTTCGATATCCTCAAGATAAAGGATCGTGCCGTGCGACGTGTCGATCGCGCCCGGCGTGACGACGTGTCCCATCGCGGCGGTGCCGCTCACCGCGAGCAGTTCATCCTCGCTGGGCGGCGCAAACTGGTAAAGGGCGGTTCCGTTCATGCGCGTTTCCCCTTCGCGATCGCGGCTTCGACGAGACCCATGATCCCGCGCGGCAGCAGCAGCGGCACGAGCACGAAGATCAGGCCGAGGAAGAACAGCCAGTATTCGGCGAAATACGCGGTGAAGAAGCTCTTCGCGCCGTTCACCGCGAACGCGCCGACGATCGGCCCGATCAGCGTGCCGCGTCCGCCGACGGCGACCCAGATCGCCATCTCGATCGAGTTGCCGGGCGACATCTCGCCGGGGTTGATGATGCCGACCTGCGGCACGTACAGCGCGCCGGCGACGCCGCACAGCACGGCCGACACGGTCCACACGAACAGCTTGTACGCAAGCGGGCTGTAGCCGAGAAACATCAGCCGCGTCTCGCCGTCGCGCACCGCGGTGACGACGCGCCCGAGCTTGCTCGTGACGATCGCGCGCGCGGCGACGAACGCGAGCACGAGCGTCGCGAAGGTCAGCAGGAACAGCACCGTGCGCGTGCCGGGCGACGTGATCGGGAAACCGGCGATGCGCTTGAAATCGGTGAAGCCGTTGTTGCCGCCGAAGCCGGTTTCGTTGCGATAGAACAGCAGCATCGCCGCGAACGTCATGGCCTGCGTGATGATCGACAGGTACACGCCTTTCACGCGCGAGCGGAACGTGAAGAAGCCGAACACCCACGCGAGCGCGGCGGGCACGAGCACGACGAGCGCGAGCGCAACCGCGAGATGCTGCGTGCCGCTCCAGTACCACGGCAGCTGGTGCCAGTCGAGGAACACCATGAAGTCGGGCAGGTCGCTGCCGTATTTGCCGTCGCGGCCGATTTCGCGCATCAGGTACATGCCGATCGCATAGCCGCCGAGCGCGAAGAACAGGCCATGGCCGAGACTCAGGATGCCGCAGTAACCCCACACGAGATCGAGCGCGAGCGCGGCGATCGCGTAGCACATCAGCTTGCCCGCGAGCGTCATCGCATACGCGGACAGATGGAACGCGCTCGACTCGGGCGCGACGAGCGCGGCGAGCGGCACGCCGACGCCGATCGCGATGCAGAGCGCGACGAGCGCGAGCCACGCGCGGCGCGACAGCAGCGCAGGGCGCGGCGGTAAGCCGAGCGCGAAGCCGTCGGTCGAACGCGGGGCGGCGGGCGTCGGCGCCGCGGCGACGGGATTCGACAGGGAATTCGTGACGGAAGTCATGCCGGTGCTCCGGTGCGTGCGGGTTGTTTCATGTCAGCCTCGTCGGGGCTGCCGCAAGGAGGCCGACAGCCGCTTCGGGAGGCAGCGAGCAAAGCGAGCATGGGTGGTCGTTTCACGTTATGCCTCCGCGCTGCGTCCCTTCAGCGCGAACATGCCCTGCGGACGTTTCTGGATGAACAGCACGATCATCACGAGCACCGCGATCTTCGCGAGCACGGCACCCCAGAATGGCTCGATCGCCTTGCTGACGAGGCCTAGCCCGAAGCCGCCGAGCACGGTGCCGGCGATCTGCCCGACACCGCCCAGCACGACGGCCATGAACGAATCGATGATGTAGTTCTGGCCGAGGTCGGGGCCGACGTTGCCGATCTGCGACAGCGCGCAACCGCCGAGGCCCGCGATGCCCGCGCCGAATGCGAACGCATACGCGTCGATGCGCGCGGTCTTAACGCCGACGCACGCGGCCATCCGCCGGTTCTGCGTGACCGCGCGCACGAACAGGCCGAGCCGAGTCTTCGTCAGCACGGCCCATGCGATGCCGACCACCGCGAGCGCGAACGCGAGAATCACGAGCCGGTTGTACGGCAGGATCAGGTTCTGCATCACGGTCACGCCGCCGCTCATCCACGACGGGTTCACGACCTGCACGTTCTGTGCGCCGAACAGCATCCGCGTCGCCTGGATCAGGATCAGGCTGACGCCGAACGTCGCGAGCAGCGTCTCGAGCGGACGGCCGTACAGATGCCGCAGCACGAGCCGTTCGAGCACGATGCCGACGAGCGCGGCCGCCGCGAACGATGCGGGCACCGCGACGAGCGGATACCAGTCGAACGCAGCCGGCGCGAAGCGCTGCACGAGCGTCTGCACGACGTAGGTCGCATAGGCGCCGATCATCAGGAATTCGCCGTGCGCCATGTTGATCACGCCGATCAGCCCGTACGTGATCGCGAGGCCGAGCGCGGCGAGCAGCAGCACGCTGCCGAGCGACAGGCCCGCGAACAGCGTGCCCGCGATCTCGCCGCGGCGCTGCAGCGTGTGCAGCGCGTCGAGCCCTTGCTGCGCGGCGTCGCGCACGCGCGCGTCGGGCTCCGCGTAGCTGCCGTCGGCGTTCGTTGCGACGAGCGGACGCAACTGCTCGATCATGTCGAGGTCGTGGCGCGCGGCGACGACCTGCACCGCTTCGAGGCGCTTCGCCGGATCGGCGTCGTGCAGCGCGGCGATCGCCCACAGCGCGTCGAGGCGGCGCTTGAGCGCCGGGTCCGTCTCCTTCGCGCGGGCGCGCTCGATCATCGGCTTCAGCGCGGGATCGGGTGACTTCAGCAGCGCGTCGATCGCGTCACGTCGGGCCGCGAGGTCCGGCGACGCGAGCGCGAGACCGGACCGCGCGCCGGCGATCTTCGTGCGCAGCAGATTGTTCAGCATCACCGGCTGCGCGTTGCCCGGCTGAGCGGCGGCCTGCGTCAGCGCGTCATGCGCGGTGTCGCCGGTCTGGATCAGGACGCGGCCGTCGTCGGTCGTGAGGGCGTCGCCGGACGACAGCGCGTCGAGCAGCGCGACGGCATGCGGATCGGGGTCGGCGGCGAGCCGTTCGATCGCGGCCGTCTTCGCGTCGAAGTCGTCGCCGGCGAGCGCGGCGGTGTCGGCGGCCGTCAGCGCCAGTGCGGCGCGCGGCGCGAAGCCGGCAAGGGCGGCGCACGCGATGAGCGCGACGGCGGCACGGCTGAAGAGAGTCGGCATCGGGATCCCCTGGCAGGCGTGGAGATCAGGCCAGCACCGCGCGCTGCCGGCGCAGGAACGCCGGAATCGAGCTGACGATATCCGGCTTGCCCTGGTTGCCCGCGATGAACGGGCTCCACGGCTGCGCGCGGATCGCGGTCTTGGTCTTCCACACGACGTTGAACTGCCCGTCGCCGCGGATCTCGCCGATCATCACCGGCTTGTGCAGGTGATGATTGCCGTCCATCGTCAGCGTGAAGCCGGACGGCGCGGTCACTGCCTGGCCGATCATCGCGACACGCACCTTGTCGACGTCGGTGCTCTTCGCCTTCTCGACCGCCTGCTTCCACATATGGATGCCGACGAAGGTCGCTTCCATCGGGTCATTGGTCACGCGCTTCGCGCCGCCGGGCAGGTTGTTCGCCTTCACCCACGCGGCGAACTGGTCCTTGAACTTCGTGTTCGACGGGTTCTTCACCGACATGAAGTAGTTCCACGCGGCCAGATGCCCGACGAGCGGCTTCGTGTCGATCCCGCGCAGTTCCTCCTCGCCGACCGAGAACGCGACGACCGGCACGTCGGTCGCCTTGATGCCCTGGTTGCCGAGTTCCTTGTAGAACGGCACGTTCGAATCGCCGTTGATCGTCGAGATCACGGTCGTCTTGCCGCCCTGCGAGAAGTTCTTGATATTCGCGACGATGGTCTGGTAATCGCTGTGTCCGAACGGCGTGTAGACCTCCTGAATGTCGGCATCCTTCACGCCCTTCGATTTCAGGAACGCGCGCAGGATCTTGTTCGTCGTGCGCGGGTATACGTAGTCGGTGCCGAGCAGAAAGAAGCGTTTCGCGCCTCCACCCTCGGCGCTCATCAGGTACTCGACGGCGGGGATCGCCTGCTGGTTCGGCGCGGCGCCCGTGTAGAACACGTTGCGCGACATCTCCTCGCCTTCGTACTGGACGGGGTAGTACAGCAGGCCGTTCAGTTCCTCGAACACCGGCAGCACCGACTTGCGCGACACCGACGTCCAGCAGCCGAACACGCATGCGACCTTGTCCTGCGTCAGCAGCTGGCGCGCCTTCTCGGCAAAGAGCGGCCAGTTCGACGCGGGATCGACGACGACCGGCTCGATCTTGCGGCCCAGCAGGCCGCCGCTCTTGTTGATGTCGGCAATCGTCATCAGTGCAGTGTCCTTCAGCGACGTCTCGGAGATCGCCATCGTGCCGGACAGCGAATGCAGGATGCCGACCTTGATCGGGCCCGTGCCCGCGTCGGCTGCGTGCGCGAACGGGGTCTTGCCTGCCAGCGCGAGCGCGCCGGCCATCGATCCGAACTTCAACAGACTGCGACGTTTCATCGGGTTCCCCTTCACGTGTTGGATGTGCGTGCGCCGCTGCGGCGTCGACCATCGGTATTACGCAAGGCATGTGCCAGTCGCATGCGTGCACGGCGGACGTGTCTGCGCACGCGGCGGCGCGCCGCGCGCGACGCCGCGTGCGGGATGGATGGCCCGTTGCGGTGCAGTATCGCGGGCGTGGATGGTGCACAGCGGGTGCAACGCGGGTGCACGGCCGGTGCACGTTCGGTGCACGGTTGTGCTTCACCGTTTCGGTGCTTACACTCGGGTTTCGACTTGCGTCGCACAGTGCCGGCGCCGCGTTGCTGCGCCGATCGTTCAATCCGAGGAGCCACCATGAGTCAGCAGTCATCGAACACCCCCGACCTGTCCGCATTCTGGATGCCGTTTACCGCCAACCGCCAGTTCAAGGACGCGCCGCGGCTGCTCGTGTCCGCGAAGGGGATGTACTACACGTCGCACGACGGGCGGCGCATACTCGACGGCACCGCGGGGCTCTGGTGCGTGAACGCGGGGCACGGCCGTGATGAGATCGTCGCGGCGGTGAAGGCGCAGGCGGAGGAGATGGATTTCGCGCCGACGTTCCAGATGGGGCATCCGAAGGCGTTCGAAGCGGCCACTCGGATTGCACGCCATACGCCCGGCGACCTCAAGCACATCTTCTTCACGAACTCAGGCTCGGAAGCGGTCGATACCGCGCTGAAGATCGCGCTCGCGTATCACCGCGCGCGTGGCGAAGGACAGCGCACGCGTTTCATCGGCCGCGAGCGCGGCTATCACGGGGTCGGCTTCGGCGGCATCTCGGTCGGCGGGATCGCGCCGAACCGCAAGGCGTATTCGGGCGCGCTGCTGCCGTCGGTCGACCATCTGCCGCATACGCTGAACATCAACGAAGCCGCGTTCTCGAAAGGGCAGCCCGCGTGGGGCGCGCATCTCGCCGACGAGCTCGAGCGCCTCGTCACGCTGCACGATGCGTCGACGATCGCGGCGGTGATCGTCGAGCCGGTCGCCGGCGCGACCGGCGTGCTGATCCCGCCGAAGGGTTATCTCGAGCGGCTGCGCGAGCTGTGCGACAAGCACGGCATCCTGCTGATCTTCGACGAGGTGATCACCGGCTGGGGCCGGCTCGGCGCACCGTTCGCCGCGCAGTTCTTCAACGTGACGCCCGACCTGCTGACGATGGCGAAGGGCACCAACAACGCGGCGGTGCCGATGGGCGCGGTCGCGGCGAGCGATGCGATCCACGACACGATCGTCAATGGCGCGCCGGCCGGCATCGAGCTGTTCCACGGCTATACGTATTCTGGGCATCCGCTCGCGGCTGCCGCCGCATGCGCGACGATCGACCTGTACGAGCGCGAACAGCTGTTCGAGCGGGCCGCGCGGATGGCGCCCGTGTTCGAGCGCGAGATCCACAAGCTGAAGGATGCGCGCCACGTGATCGACGTGCGCAACCTCGGCCTCGTCGGCGGCGTCGAGCTGAAATCGCGCGACGGCAAGCCCGGCGCGCGCGCGTACGACGTGTTCGTCAAGTGCTACCAGAAGGGCGCGATGGCGCGCTATACGGGCGACATCCTGGCGTTTTCGCCGCCGCTGATCGTCGAGGAGGCGCAGATTGCCGAGCTGTTCGCGATCGTCGCCGACGCGCTCAAGGAAACGGAGTAACGCGGGAAGAGGGAGCGGGCGCGCATCGCGCGCCCGTCGTGGAGATCAGGTGCGGCCGGCCAGGTGCAGCTGGTGAAGCGCGGCCGGCCGGCTGCGATCCATGCGATCAGTAACGCGGCACCGACGGATCGACATCGCGCGACCACGCGTCGATGCCGCCCTGCAGGTTGTAGAGCTTCGTGAAGCCGCGCGATTCGAGGAACATCGCGACCTGCGCGCTGCGCATTCCGTGATGGCATACGCAGACGATCTCGGCTTCGTCGTCCAGTTCCTCGCTGCGCGCGGGAATCTGCTGCATCGGGATCGACATGCTGCCCGCGATCTGCGCGGTCGCGATTTCCCACGGTTCGCGCACGTCGAGCACGACGGGCGCGGTGCGGGTCTTGTCGGCCAACCATTCCGCGAGCATCGCGGCTGTCAGGATCTGCATGATAGGCGGGGGCTCAGAACTTGAAGCGCGATGGCTCGATCGCGTTGACGAGGTGGTCGACGTAGGTTTCAAACACGTCGGCGACGCGGTACTGCTTGTCGTCGATGCGCGTGATGATCTGCGCCTTCATCACCGGACGGCCGCCGACGAATGCCGACAGGCGGCCGCCGATCTTCAGCTGCTCGAGCATTTCCTGCGGTACGACGGGCAGGCCGCCGGCCACGCAGATCACGTCATACGGCGCCTTCGCCGGCCAGCCGCGCGAGCCGTCACCCAGCGCGACTTCGGCGTTCGTCACGCCGTTGTTGTGCAGGTTCACTTCCGCGAACTTCGCGATCGTCGGATCGATCTCGACCGCCGTCACGTGTTGCGCGCGCGCCGCGAACAGCGCGGCCAGGTAGCCCGAGCCCGCGCCGATCAGCAGCACGTTCTCGTGTTTCTTCACCGCGAGTTCCTGCAGCACGCGTGCCTCGACGCGCGGGAACAGCATCTTGTGGCCGCCCGGCAGCGGCAGTTCGAGGTCCGCGAATGCGAGGTCGCGGTACGCGGCCGGGACGAAATTCTCACGCTTGACGATCGACAGCAGGCCCAGAACTTCCAGATCCAGGACGTCCCACGGACGGATCTGCTGTTCGATCATGTTGAAACGCGCTTGTTCGATATTCATGGTGTCATGCAGCCTGGTCGGCTATCAGCGGGGATAGAGAAACTTGTCGATTGTACCAAACCGGGCGCCCGGCCAGCCTTCAGAAGCCCTGCAATGGAGCTTATCGCTTGCTGTTCTTGATCTGTTCCTCGAATGCGAGGTCGAGCTTGCTGGCCTTGCGCGGCTTTTTGGGGCCAAGGTCGTCGACGAACTTCACGAATTCGTCGAGCGACAGCGGTTCGCAGCGTTTTTCGGCGGTGCCGCCCGAGCGGTCGACGAGATAGAACAGGCCGCCGGACATCGCGACTGCCGCGAAGTGCGGGTTGCCGGAGCGGGTTTTCAGGCGTTCGACCGCGTGGGTCGCCTTGGTGGTGCGCATGGTGCGGGTTCTGCAGCGGACTTGAGGTGAGGCCCACACTTTATCAACAACCGGCCGCGCGTGCGCGGCCGGCGCCCCGCTCAGACCGTGCGCGAGTAGCGCTGCTGCGGCGTGTGGACGAGATACGCGTCGAACGCCATCGCGATGTTGCGCACGACCATCCGGCCGGCCGGGTGGATCGTCAGGCGGTCGCCGGCGATCGTCAGCAGCCCGTCGCGCTCGAACGCACGCAGCTCATCCAGCTCGCGCGCGAAATGGTCGGCGAAGCGGACCCCGTGCGCGGCCTCGACGTGCGAGAACGGCAGTTCGAGGTTGCACATCAGCTGCGTGATCACGTCGCGGCGCAGCCGATCGTCTGCCGTGAGCCGCACGCCGCGCGCGATCGGCAACCGGCCCGCGTCGAGCGCCGCGCCGTACGCGGGCAGGTCCTTCGCGTTCTGCGCGTAGACGTCGCCGACCTTGCCGATCGACGACACGCCGATGCCGATCAGGTCGGTATCCGCGCGCGTGCTGTAGCCCTGGAAATTGCGTTGCAGCGTGCCGTTTTGCTGGGCCGCCACCAGTTCGTCGCCCGGCCGCGCGAAGTGGTCCATGCCGATGTACACGTAGCCGGCCGACGTCAGCATCTCGATCGCGAGCCCGAGCAGCGCGACGCGCGTCGCGGGCGGCGGCAGCGTTGCATCGTCGATCTGGCGCTGCATCTTGAACAGGTGCGGCATGTGCGCGTAGCCGAACACCGACAGCCGGTCCGGCGCGAGCTCGATGATCGTCTCGAGCGTGCGGCCGAAGCTCGCGACGGTCTGGTGCGGCAGCCCGTAGATCAGGTCGACGCTCACCGACTGGTAGCCCGTCGTGCGTGCGGCGCTCAGCAGGTCGGCCGTCATCGCGAGCGGCTGGATCCGGTTGATTGCCTGCTGGACGGCCGGATCGAAGTCCTGCACGCCGAGGCTCAGCCGGTTGAAGCCGATCGTGCGCAGATGGACGAGCGTCGCCGGCGTGACCGTGCGCGGGTCGATCTCGATCGAGAACTCGGCGTCGGCGTCCGGTGCGAGCGTGAAATGCTCGCGGGTCGCCGCCATCAGCTCGGCCGTCTCGTCGTCGGACAGGAAGGTCGGCGTGCCGCCACCCCAGTGCAGCTGCGTGACCGGGCGCGCGGGGTCGAACAGCGCGGCCTGCAGCGCCATCTCGCGCTTGAGTTGGTCGAGATACGGGCGCGCGCGGCGGCGGTTGCCGGTCGCGATCTTGTTGCAGCCGCAGTAGAAGCAGGCCGTGTTGCAGAACGGGATGTGGAAGTAGAGCGACAGTTCGCTCGACGACGCGCCCGGGTCGCCGGCCGCGCGTGCGTAGTCGGCGGGGTCGAAATCGTCGCGGAACTGCAGCGCCGTCGGGTACGACGTATAGCGAGGCCCGTTCGCGCCGTACTTCGCAAGCAAATCGGGACGGAACAAAGTGTCGGCAGAGCTCATCGCAGTCTCACGCTTTTTAGATGCATTCGAGTATATAAACGCGCGATTGGCCTGCATTGTGTAATAACGTCGCAGCCGGGGATGGCACAATGCGGGGTGCGGCCGCCGGACCCGAGGTGCGGCGCCGCGTTGTTACCGTCGTTCCGTTCGAGAGAGCCGAGTTGTCCGTCGAATTGCCTGTCCGCCCGGCGCCCGCCGAGATTCCGCCGCCCCATGCGTGCCGCGAGGCCTGCGGTGCGTGCTGCATCGCGCCGTCGATTTCCAGCCCGATTCCGGGGATGCCCGGCGGCAAGCCGGCCGGCGTGCGCTGCGTGCAGCTCGGCGACGATCTGCGCTGCCGGATTTTCGGCCGGCCCGAGCGGCCCGCGTGCTGTTCGGGGCTGCAGCCGTCGGCGGAGATGTGCGGCGCGTCGCGCGCCGACGCGCTCGCATGGCTCACGCAGCTCGAAACCGCGACGCAGCCGTCGTGATCGATTCGTTCCGACATTGAACCGGAATGTGACGCAGCGGATCGGAACAGGTGCTAAAGCGCCAACTCCGGCCGACCGCGAAGCATGGGGCAGGAGTAAGCGCTAAAGCGCCAACTCTTGCCGTCAAAGGAGATTCAGCATGACCGCCAGTCGCGCGCCCAGCCGGCGCCGCTTCCTCGTCGCCTGCACCGCCGCCGTCGGCGTGTCGGTGTCGCTCGCCGCATGCGCGTCGACGTTCCCGTTCATTCCCGACCACTACACGTTCTCGCGCGGCGACGTGCAGAAGGCCGTCGCGCGCAAGTTCCCGTACCAGAAGACCGTCGCGCCGGTGCTCGACGTGTCGCTCGCGAATCCCGTCGTCGGCCTGCTGCCGGACCAGAACCGCATCGCGGTGCAGCTTGACGCGCACTTCGTGAGCCCGTTCCTGCGCGCGCCGGTCGACGGCAAGTTCACCGTGTCCGGCCAGCTCGCGTACGACGCGCCGAGCCGCTCGGTCGTGATCAAGGCGCCGGCCGTCGACAACCTGACGCTCGACGGCGACGCACAGGTGTACACGCAGCAGATCGGCGCGGCCGCCGGTATGATCGCGACCCAATTGCTGACCAACTATCCGATCTACACATTCAAGCCGGAACAGCTGCAATTCGCCGGCGTGAACTACGAACCCGGTACAATCACCATCCTTACAAACGGCATACGCGTGGCGATCGTCGAAAAGTGACGTCGCGCCGCGCGCGGCCGGGCGGGCCGCGGCGGCGATGCGGCCCATTTCTTCGACCACTTCGAAACTGGGCCACGGATGGACTGGATACTGATCTGCAAGGCATTGATCCTCGGTGTTGTCGAGGGGCTGACGGAGTTCCTGCCGGTGTCGAGCACCGGCCACCTGATCGTCGCGGGCAGCTTCCTGAACTACAACGACGCGCAGGCGAAGACTTTCGACGTCGTGATTCAGTTCGGCGCGATCCTCGCGGTGTGCTGGGAGTATCGCCGCCGGATCGCGTCGGTCGTCACCGGGCTGCCGGGCCGGCCCGACGCGCGGCGCTTCACGCTCAACGTCGTGATCGCGACGATCCCCGCCGTCGCGCTCGGCCTGCTGTTCGAGAAGAAGATCAAGGCCGTGCTGTTCTCGCCGGTGCCGGTCGCGTTCGCGCTCGTCGTCGGCGGCGTGATCATCCTGCTGGCCGAGGCGCGGCAGCGCGAGCGCGGCGAGACGCCGCGCGTACAGTCGGTCGATGCGCTGACGCCGCTCGATGCGCTGAAGGTCGGCCTCGCGCAGTGCTTCGCGTTGGTTCCCGGGATGTCGCGCTCCGGCTCGACGATCATCGGCGGGATGCTGTTCGGTCTGGACCGGCGCGTCGCGACCGAATTCTCGTTCTTCCTCGCGATCCCGATCATCTTCGGCGCGACGCTCTACGAAACCGTCAAGGACTGGCACGCGTTCACGGTCGACTCGCTCGGCCTGTTCGCGCTGGGGCTCGCATCGGCGTTCGTCAGCGCGTTCGTCTGCGTGCGCTGGCTGCTGCGCTACGTCGCATCGCACGATTTCACCGTGTTCGCGTGGTACCGGATCGCGTTCGGGCTGTTCGTGCTGCTCGTCGGCTACAGCGGCTGGCTGAACTGGGCGTAACGACGGGCAGTGGGGAACACCCCAAAGCCCGGATCAGGATCCGGCTTTTGGGGTGCAATTCGATCGGCTCGTGCCGGTCGGGCAGGTTTTTTCATCAGGCCGTCGTATCGCGCACGCGCGGGACGCGGCCTTGTAGCGATCAGCTCGCGCGCTTGCGGAACACCAGGTCCCAGACGCCGTGGCCGAGCCGCAGCCCGCGCCGTTCGAATTTCGTCACCGGGCGGTAGTCGGGGCGCGGCGCGTAGCCGTCGGCCGTGTTCTCGAGCGACGGATCGGCGCCGAGCACTTCGAGCATCTGCTCCGCATAGTTCTGCCAGTCGGTCGCGCAATGCAGGTACGCGCCCGGCTTCAGGCGCGACGCGAGGTGCGCGACGAGCGGCGGCTGGATCAGCCGGCGCTTGTGATGCCGTGCCTTGTGCCACGGATCGGGGAAGAAGATGTGCACGCCGTCGAGGCTTTCCGGCGCGAGCATGTGTTCGAGCACCTCGACCGCGTCGTGCTGGATGATGCGGATGTTCGTCAGGCCCTGCTCGCCGATCAGCTTGAGCAGCGCGCCGACGCCCGGCTCGTGCACCTCGACGCCGAGGAAGTCGTCGCCCGGCCGCATCGCGGCGATTTCCGCGGTCGACGCGCCCATCCCGAAGCCGATTTCGAGAATGCGCGGCGCCGCGCGGCCGAACACCGCATCCCAGTCGGGGTTTTCCGGCGTATACGGGACGACAAAGCGCGGGCCGAGTTCGTCGAGCGCACGGCGCTGGCCGGTCGAGACGCGGCCGGCGCGGGTGACGAAGCTGCGGATGCGGCGCAGGTGCAGCGGATTGATTTCGTCGGCGCCGGGGGCGGCTTCGTCGGGAAGGGCGTCGTCGTGCGGCGGCAGGCCGGCTTCGTTCGGATCGTCGTGCATCATCGGTGACAGAGAAAGGCTCGGTTGCGGGCGAGGGCCCGTGGCGCGGATGGCGCGCCGGCCGGACCGGCACGCGGTACAAAAAAGCCGCCTTCGACGAGGCGGCTGACGCGCAGGCTGCGGTGCAGCCGAAAAGTGGAGCGGGCGACGGGACAGTCCGCGATCGACCCGAAATTCCTCTTACATTCAACTGCTTGCCCGGTCGCCTGCCTGAACGTCGAGCAGGCGGGCATGGGCAACAGGCCTGCCATGCAGGGGTCGGTAGAGTAGCACAACGCAAAATCGTCCGTCCAGCCGCCGTGCGATGCGCGTCAGGCGAAAACTCGAAACGCAAGAAATTAGTCCGTGTCCAGCTTCACGCGCGGCGGTTGTCCCGTCCAGCGTCGGTATGCATGGCGGAAACTGCGCGGTTCGCTGTAGCCGAGGCGTTCAGCAATCGCGGCGACCGTCAGCATGTCGTCGCTCAGCAGTCGGGTTGCTTCTTCATGACGAACTGCGTCCAGCAACGACTGAAACGTCATGCCGTCCTTGTCGAGCCGCCTGCGAAGCGTGCGCTCCGTCATATGCAGCGCGTTCGCAAGTGAGGTCATCGACTTGAAACGCGACAGGTCGCGTCCCATCAACTCCTTCGCGCGATCGGCGAACCGCGTCCCGATCGACGCAGCCCACTGTCGCTCGAGTGCCTCGCACTGGCAGTGCAGCGCATTGAAGCTGACCTCGTTCGCGAGCCGTGGCATCTCGGTCCCGTCCACCGTCGTGAACGCGAGACGATTCTCGCTCGCATCGAAATTCACCGTGCAGCCGAAGCGGCGCGCGTACTCGGTGCCATCACGAGGCGCGCGATGCACGAGATGCACGTGCGAAGGCCAGACCGGTTTGCCGACGAGATCGGACACGATCAAGCGAAGGCTGGACAGACACATGTCGGTCTGAAAAACCTCGAGATCAGGTTCACCGTTGTACCGTCCGATCGACACACTCATCCCGTCCGCGTGCGCATGGACACGGACGTCGAAGTAGAGACCCATGAACAACGGAAACTGGCTCATGCACTTGAGCGCCTGCGTGACGGAGCCGCTGATCAGCATCGCATAGCCGGCCAGTCCAAGGGTCGATACGTGGAGCCGGTTGCCGATCGCGAGGCCGATCGACGGCACCCCGCTGCACCGCAGCAGATTCCTGAAACAGCGCTGCTCCTGGCTACGGTTCACGTGAATGGTGGGCGACGCAACTTCGTCCGCACCGAGCCCCGTGCCTTCCAGCAATGCGGTGCCATCGATATGCCGCACACGACACTCGTCCAGCGCGACTGCTATCGCGTGAACGGTGGCGGGTATGTCCGCCTGGCGCCCGGCCGGACGTGCCAGTCCGAGCGATGAACGCAAGCTTCGCTCGGCTCCGCTTTGATTTCGATGGAACCTGCTGTCCATGTTGCCAATGCCGCGAATGGTGTGCGTAGAACATAGCCGGAACGGCTGCAGAACGCCAGTGGGGGCGCCCGCCCGCGGGCCCTTCACGGTGTCATTCCCGGCGAAATTAGCGGCGTAAGTAGCGGCGTAAGTAGCGGCGTAAGTGGCCGCGTGATGCGCGGCATTGCGTCCGGAAATATCCCCCGATTACGTCCGCTTTTCTCATTCGTCCTCGACTTTTTGGCACACCAAACTCGTTCTCGAATCGCGCAACCCACGCGTTGCCGACCCGATGAGTGTTGAAGTCATGGACGAACTCCACGTGAGGACAGCATGAAGAGCCAAAGGCCAGATCGATGCGCGTTTGACGGTGCGACAGATGACGTCGGGCAAGGTGCCAGTCGAGGTGTCGGAACCGGTCGAGGGCATGCGCGTCCACTCGGGCTCTTCACGCTGGTGATCTTCGGTCTGGCCTACATGCTGCCGATGACGGTGTTCACCACCTATGGGCTCGTCACCCGCGAGACGAACGGGCATCTCGCGGCCGCGTATGCCGTCACGCTGATCGCGATGCTGTTCACCGCGCGCAGCTATGGGCACATGGCGCGACTGATGCCAAGCGCCGGCTCGGCGTACACGTTCGCGAGCCGGAATTTCGGTACATCGGCAGGGTTCATGGTCGGGTGGGCATTGCTGATGGACTATCTGTTCATCCCGATGATCAGCTATCTGGCCATCGGCATCTACATGAAGCAACTGTTTCCGGCGGTGCCTTCCGGCGTGTGGATCGTGGCGAGCATCGCGGTCATCACCGGACTGAACATCGTCGGCATCAAGCTCGTCAATCGCGTCAACCTGATCCTGATTGCCAGCCAGCTGGTTTTCATCGCGATCTTCCTGGTCGCGTCGGCGCGGCTCGCGTCCGGGGAGGGGCTGACGATGACGGTGACGTTGCCGCAATCGGGCGACGCCCGCGCGATCCTGGCCGGATCGGCAATCCTGTGCCTGTCGTTCCTTGGTTTCGATGCCGTTTCCACGCTGTCGGAGGAGACGAGCGAGCCTCGACGTACTGTCCCGCGCGCGATTCTGCTCTGCACGCTGTCGAGCGGGGTGCTGTTCATGCTGATC
This sequence comes from Burkholderia sp. Ac-20353, assembly GCF_017104785.1. Classification (NCBI taxonomy): domain Bacteria; kingdom Pseudomonadati; phylum Pseudomonadota; class Betaproteobacteria; order Burkholderiales; family Burkholderiaceae; genus Burkholderia; species Burkholderia sp. Ac-20353. Next base: position 21,770 of record NZ_JAAGPL010000062.1, read on the forward strand.
GCCTACGCGGGGCAAGTGGTCTTTCCGAACTGGCATGCGTTCAAGGATCTCGATTCGGCCAGTCTCGAGCTGATGCAGCGCATCGGCGGCGGCACGCTGTCGGGGTTCTTCGTTGCGGTCTACGTTGCCGGCTGCTTCGCGAGTGCCATGGCCGGGCAGGCGAGCGTGACGCGCGTGCTGTTCGCGATGGGACGCGACCAGGTCTTGCCGGGATGCGTGTTCGGCCACCTGCATGCACGGCTCGGTACGCCGGTGCGCGCGACGCTCGCGGTCGGTGTCGTATCGCTTTCCGCGCTCTTCATTACGCTCGATCTCGCGTCGACGATGATCAGTTTCGGCGCGCTCGTCGCGTTCGCTGTCGTGAACCTGTGCGTGATGCGCAGCTATCTCGCACGGCCGGAGCACCGCCATTTGACGGGCTGGATCACGTTCGGCCTGATGCCGGCGATCGGTTTCGTGATGAACGTCTGGCTCTGGTCCGGACTGTCGCGCCAGACGTTCTATGTCGGCATCGGCTGGCTCGCGTTCGGGTTCTGCCAGCTGGTGTGGCTGACCCGCGGATTCACGCGCGCTGCGCCGACGCTGACGATGAGTTGAGTGGCCGGTCATCGGATTCCGGTCTTGAACCTGTGAAGGAGGAGTGAGGCAATGAACGGTGTTGACGTCAATCTCGATGCGGATCTGCAGGCGTTGGGCAAACGCCATCTGCTGATGCACTTCACGCACGCCGATGCGTATCGCGACAACGCGCTGACCGTATTCGACCGCGGCGAAGGATGCTGGCTCGTCGACCGGAACGGCAAGCGCTATTTCGATGCACTGGCCGGACTGTATTGCGTGCAGATCGGCTACAGCCACGGCGCGGAAATCGGCGACGCGCTCCGCGAGCAGATGGTCCGGCTGCCGTTCGCAACCAACTGGGGCTACGGCCACGAGCCCGCGATCCGTCTCGCGCACAAGCTCGCGGCGCTTGCACCGGACGACCTGAATCGCGTGTTCTTCACGTCGAGCGGGTCGGAGTCGAACGAGTCGGCGATCAAGCTGGTGCGCCAGTACCACCAGGCACGCGGCGAGCCGCAGCGGCGCAAGTTCATCGCGCGGCGCGTCGCCTATCACGGCACGTCGTTCGGCGCACTCGCGCTGAACGGAATGACCAACTTCCGGAAACACTTCGAGCCGTTGATGTCAGGTGTGCGACATGTCAGCAACACGAAGCGCTACGGTCGCCCGGTCGGCGAGACGGAAGCGCAGTTCACGCGCCATCTGCTCGACGAAATCGAATCGCTGATCGTCCAGGAAGGACCGGACACCGTCGCGGCGATCGTCGTCGAGCCGCTGCAAAACGCGGGCGGCAGCCTGACGCCGCCGGCCGGCTACGCGACGGGGCTGCGCGAGATCTGCGACCGGCACGGCGTGCTGCTCGTCGCGGATGAAGTCATCTGCGGGTTCGGCCGGCTCGGCGAGTATTTCGGGTCGCGCCGCTATGGACTGAAGCCGGACATCCTGACGTTCGCGAAGGGCATCGCGTCGGGCTACGTGCCGCTCGGCGGCGTGATTGCGAGTGACGCCGTCGTCGACACGGTGCTCGGCGGGCCGCAGCAGATGTTCCTGCACGGCGCGACGTACGGCGGCCATCCGGTCGCATGCGCGGCCGCGCTCGCGAACCTCGCGATCATCGAGCGGGAAGGGGTGCTCGCGAACGTCCGCGAGAACGAAGGGTATTTCCGCAAGACGCTCGACGGCCTGCTCGAATTGCCGTGTGTCGGCGACGTGCGCGGCGATGGCTACCACTACTCGCTCGAACTCGTGACCGACAAGCACGCGCGGCGCTGGACTGCCGGCATCGGCGCGCAGGCGTTCGTGTCGACCGTGCTCGCGCCCGCGATCTTCGATGCTGGGCTGCTGTGCCGGGCCGGCGTCGACCACGAGGGCACACCGATCGTGCAGTTCTCGCCGCCGCTCGTGATGTCGCGCGACGAGATCGCGTGGTTCGTCGCGCAGATTCGCGACATCATCACCGCCGCGTATGCGCGCGCGACGCGTTGAGCGTGCCGCGACGCCCCGTATAAAAAAGGAGCATTCGATGCGAACGTCACAACAGACCTATATCGATGGACAGTGGCTCGATCCTGACGGCGCGCAGGCAATCGACGTGATCGATCCGTCTACCGAGCGACCGTATGCACAGCTCAGGATCGGCGGACAGGCCGAAGTCGATTACGCGGTCGGCGCGGCGAAGCGCGCGTTCGACCATTTCTCGCGCTGGCCGGTCGACGCGCGCGTCGCACTGCTGCTGCGCGTGCTCGAGATCTACAAGCGTCGCTACGACGAAGTAGCGCAGACGATCAGTCAGGAGATGGGCGCGCCGATCGCGTTTTCGCGAGCGATGCAGGCCGCGGTCGGCACCGCGCACCTCGAGCAGACGATACGTGCGCTGCAGTCGTTCCCGTTCAGCAGGCAGACCGACTCGCTGCTGGTGTCGCATGAGCCGATCGGGGTATGCGCGTTGATCACGCCGTGGAACTGGCCGATCAACCAGATCGTGTGCAAGGTTGCGCCCGCGCTCGCCGCCGGTTGCACGATGGTGCTCAAGCCGAGTGAAGTTGCGCCGTTCAGCGGCATCCTCTTTGCGGAGATCCTGCACGAGGCGGGCGTGCCGCCCGGCGTGTTCAACCTCGTGCACGGGTACGGACACGTCGTCGGCGACGCGCTGTCGCGGCATCCGGACGTCGACATGGTGTCGTTTACGGGCTCGACGCGCGCGGGTGTCGAGGTTGCGAAGGCGGCCGCGGATACCGTGAAGCGCGTGCATCAGGAACTCGGCAGCAAGAGCCCGAACATCATCCTGCCCGACGCCGATATCGAGGACGCGGTCACGCGCGGCGCACGAAGCTGCTTCAGCAACAGCGGCCAGTCATGCAATGCGCCGACCCGGATGCTGGTGCACGCGGATCATCTGGCTGTTGCGGAACAGGCTGCGCGGCGGGAGGCGGAGCGCACGGTGGTCGGCAATCCGCGCGCGACGGAAACCGAGGTCGGGCCAGTTGTCAGCCGCACGCAGTTCGACCGCATCCAGCACTTCATCCGGCTCGGGATCGACGAGGGCGCGACGCTGATCGCCGGTGGTCCAGGGCGGCCGGACGGCTTGAGCGAAGGGTTCTACGTGCGGCCGACGGTGTTTTCGAACGTACTGCCGAACATGTCGATCGCGCGCGAAGAGATCTTCGGGCCGGTTCTGTCGATCATGACCTACCGGACCGACGAGGAGGCGATTGCGCTTGCGAATGACTCGGTTTACGGACTCGCGGCCTACGTGCAATCGACGGACATCGAACGCGCACGCCGGATCGCGGCGCGGCTGCGCGTCGGGAACGTCCACATCAACTATCCGCCATGGAATCCGGCGGCGCCGTTCGGCGGCTACAAGCGCTCAGGAAACGGGCGCGAGTATGCGGAGTTCGGGCTTGCGGAATATCTCGAGACGAAGGGCACGACGGGGTATGTGTGATCGGGTATTCGCCGCAATGCTCGCGGGGGGCGGCGGCCCGATGGACGCTGAAGCAAGAACAGAGCCTCTTGCGTCATGGACCTACAGCGCTCCGTGGCTAGCCATGGAGTTCTGTGGATTTTGAGTAGTGGAGCGGGCGATGGGAATCGAACCCACGTCATCAGCTTGGGAAGCTGAGGTAATGGCCATTATACGACGCCCGCAGAGCCTGCAATTCTACAGGGGCTTGTGTGAAATTGGCAAGCGAGTCGGCGGGGTGAGTGCGTCGAGCCGACAAGACGGGAATTCGGGGAAGGGTTTGATGCCCGCATGGGACCTGTCGGACGAAGGGCTTTCGAGCACGAAGCTACCGTGCTGCCTCAAGGAAATAAGGCAGGAAAGAAGGCGCACTGGTCAGATTTTGCCGTTCCGTTGGCTGCACTGTCGGGAATGAGCCCCTGTTCGGCCGCCAACGTCAACTGATATTCCCCGGAGGAATACGGGGTACAATCGCGCGAGAGAGCACCCATGACAAATTGATGAAGCGAAATCGACAAAAAAGTAATAGAGGGATGGGGGAATGAACGCGCAGGACATTTTGAGGGCCATTCGGGGCGGGGTGCTTCAACAGGACCGTTTGTTGAGGCTGGATACTCCACTGGGCGACAACGTTTTGTTGCCGCAACGAGCGATCGGATGGTCGCGAATCGGTCGGCATTTCGAGTTCACGCTCGACGCGTTGTCGGCCGACGCGAATATCGAGCTGAAAAAACTGATCGCCCAGCCGGTCACGCTGTGGATTCAGCAAACGGATAAGTCCTATCTTCCGTACCACGGTTACGTCTATACCGCCCGTCGACTCGGATCGGATGGCGGCCTGACGAGCTACCAGCTCGGTTTCGCGTCGTGGATGCATTTCCTGAAATTCCGGAGCGACCGCCGCATCTGGCAAGAAAGGACGCCAGATGAAATCATTGCCGACGTATTCAATGAGCATCCGCAGGCCCGTGGCCGCTTCCGCTTCGCAATTTCAAAGGCGTTGCCGCAGAGATCGTATTGCACGCAATACGAAGACGACTGGAATTTCGTCCATCGGTTGATGGAATCCGAAGGGTTGTTCGGGTTCTGGGCGCAGGAGCAGGACGGCAAGTCTCATACCCTGACTATTACCGATAGTCTGGATACGCTCGAGCCATTGGGGCCGCGTGCCATTCCGTTCTACCGCGCGAATACGCGGAGCGAAACCGACTCGCTGGTGCAGTGGTCCAGCGTCCGGCGCTTGCACAGTGCTGCGCTGACGACGAGAAGCTACGACTACAAGAGCCCGCCTGCGCTGGCGAACCCGAAGGGCACGAACGTTACGGCATTGCCGGAACATGGCGATCTGCCCGAACAACTGGAAATATACGACTTCACCGGCCCATACAGCTTCCTGTCGCAAGAGCGCGGAAGCCACTTGTCCAAGATAAGAGTCGAGGAATGGGAGTCGCGCGCCAAGCGCTTCCATGGCATCGGCGGGGTGCGCAGAATGGACGCCGGACGATGGTTCGAACTGTCGGGCCATCCCGAGCATGACCGCGATGCCGAGGAAACGCGCAATTTCGCGGTGATCGAAACGACGTGGCTCATCGAGAACAATCTTCCGATGTCGAGCCATCACGGCCATTTCCCGAATAGCCTGCAATCCCGCGTGACCGAAGCACGTGCAAGTCACGGCGCGGGCAACGCAGCAGATGTGCGGCATTCGGATGGCTCAGTCGGCTTCTTTCTCGTCGAGGTGGAAGCGCAGCGCAGGACGGTCCCGTACCGAAGCCCGTTCGAGCATCCGAAGCCCGACATGCGCTTGCAGACGGCAACCGTGGTCGGTCCGAAAGGGCAGGAGATCCATACCGACAAACTCGGCCGCGTGAAAGTGCAGTTCCATTGGGATCGTATCGGGAAACGCGACGAAACCAGCTCATGCTGGGTTCGTGTCGCGCAACCGTGGGCCAGCGGCGGTTTCGGCGGCATTCATCTGCCGAGAATCGGCGATGAAGTGGTCGTACCGTTTCTCGACGGCGATCCGGATAGACCGCTTGTCACGGCGCGCGTCGGAAATGGTGCGAACCGGCCGCAATGGAATCTGCCAGGCCAGCAGGCGCTGTCGGGTTTCGTCAGCAAGGAAATTGGCGGGCGGCAGAACAATGTCTGGCTGAAGGACGATACCCCGGGACAAGTGCAGACCCAGTTGCGCAGCGACCATCTGGAGAGTGGCCTGCACATCGGGTACCTGACGCGCGTCAGCGAGCCGGCCGGACGCGGCGAAAAGCGGGGCGAGGGTGTCGAGCTGCGAACCGATGGCCATGCAGCCATTCGAGGGGCGCGTGGCCTGCTGTTGACGACGCATCCGCGTTCCGGCGCCGCCGGCGATGCGTTCAGCGTGGACGAGGTGAATCATCAATTGGCGGGCGCCCAGGATATCGCTGCCGGCCTCGCGCAATCGGCTCAATCCGCGGGCGCGCAGGACGGCGAGCAGAAGCATGTCGCCGCGGCGCTGAAGGCGCAAGCGCGGGCAATCCAGGGGGGCGGCACCCTCAAGCAGCTCGCACAACCGCATCTCGTACTGGCCAGCCCGGCTGGCGTAGCAGTCAGCACGCCTGAGCAAATACATCTCAGCAGCGGGCAATCGACGGCGATTACGACCGGGGAGCACGTGTCGATCAGCACGGGCGGTGGCTTGTTCGCCAGCATGCGCCGCGCGCTGCGGCTGTTCGTTCATGAAGCGGGCATACGACTGGTTGCTGCGAGCGGCGATATCGATCTGAAGGCGTTGAAGAACAACATCAACCTGCTCGCGAAGCTGAATGTGTCCGTTACGGCGACCAAGATCACCATCAGCGCCGAGCAGGAGGTGGAAATCAACGCGGGCGGCAGCTATACGCGCTGGACGAGCGGGCAGATCAAGAGCGGCACGTCGGGCGGCTACGAAGTGCATTCGGCGAGCCGTTCGTTTGTCGGGCCGGATAGCGTTGGCCGGCCGAATATCGCGGCGCTGCCACCCGAAAAGGAGCAACTGCACTTCGCGTTGGGTGCGTTGCCGGGAGAGGCGCATCAGTACGTCAGCGAACCCTACGAGTTGTTCAAGGGCGGCACGAAGATCGGCGAGGGCGTCACGGACGAATTCGGGCGCATCATCATCGACGATCACCAGCCGGGCACCCCCGCGTATCAGGTCAGGCTGGCCAACGGCGGGCAATTCGATTTGAAGGTGCGGGATGTGCTGAATGAAGACGTCAAGCACGCGGATCGTCGGACCAACCGTGGTGAACGGCTCTTGTGAGCCGGATTTGCCGTCGCCGTTAATTCAAGGAAAACAACGTGGCAAATTACCCGCTTGAATCTCACAATCCGATGGATGTCGCCATCGACGAGGCTGGACAGAAGGCAAATGGCACCGTTCAGTGGTTGCTGGAAAAGGGCGTGGACGACGATGTCGTGCCGACCCAGGGGAACGCGCTCCGCTTCATGATTTGCGGGCAAGAAGGATTCGCAGCGATTGCAGAGGACCTCCTCGCGGCAAAGTCGACGGTCGACATCGTCTGCTGGGGATTCGATCCCGGAATGGAGCTCGTTCGGAGCCTCGGATCGGCGTGCTGGGTCGGGACGCCGCAGACGGCGCAGCCGTCTCAGTCTGGCCAGTCTGGCGTTTGGCCGCGTGGCATCGTATATGGCCAACTGCTGGAAGACCTGACGACCCGGAAAGAAAATCCGGTCACGGTGCGATTGCTGGTCTGGTTCGATCCCGACGGATCGCTGAAGCAGAACAACATGCCGGGGCTGACGGACGTTCCGGTCTCCGGAACGTGGCACCCGATTCAGCGCTACAAATTGCAGCAGAAGCCGCCTTATCAGAACGAGGCGAGAACGAAGTACTGCACCGAATGGTGGCAACGGAACCTGCCCGGCGGAAAGAGCGGGACCGGCAAGAACCCGCGCTTGCAAGTGGTGTTGCGTAGTATCTCGAAAGGCGATGTCAAGGCGTTGATGGATGCGGACATCAAGGAGGAGGACGCGCCGAGCACGCATTCGGAGGGTATGGAGAAGGTAGCCGGGCTCAACGAAAAGTCGCTGCTGGAGGGCTACCCGACTCATCACCAGAAACCGATTCTGATCGATTATGCGTATGAGGATGGCAGCAAGGCGGTCGGCTATGTGATGGGGTTGAACTCGGTCACGGACTATTGGGATACGACCGAACACAAGATCGACGATCCGTTGCGAGAGGAGTGGATCAGCGACAACGTTCAGGCCGAGCTCGCGCACGAGCAAGAGACACAGAATCCCGATGGCCCTCTCAGTACGGCGGTCTATCAGCGCACGAAGCCCTATCAGGATTACGCGTGCCGCGTGGTTGGGCCGGCGTTGAAGCGCCTGCATCAGAACTTCGTGCGCGGCTGGAATCTGTTCGCGCCGCCTGCGTGGCAGGCGACGGAGATCAGCGGGCAAATGTCGAAAATCCCGACAGTGAAAGCCAATCCCGCACGAAAGGCGCAGATTGTGCGGACGCAGGCTCATGAGCGGGAAAAGACGATCAAGAAACTGTACTTTCAGGCAACCAGCTTTGCGCGCAACTATATCTACATCGAGAATCAGTACTTCTTCTATCCGGAGTTTGCGCGGCACTTGAAGCTCGAGCGCAAGAAGTTTCACGACGAGTGGGCGAAGCTGTCGAACAAGCCTCAGCAGGAGGCGCCGATGTTGCACCTGTTCGTCGTGACGCCTCATCCGGAAGACGAGGGCATGATTCCGCGAACCCACGATACGCTCGCCGAGCTGGGACATGGTGACAAGATGCCGGGTCAGGGCGTACTGGTGAAGGACGGTCGCGTCGATCGCGTCTACAAGGATGCCCAGGGCAACAATACGTTCCATCCGGCGACCCTTGAGGAACTGGAGAGTACGTACGGCCTGAAAGTGAGCATCGCGCGGTTGCGCACCAGCGGGATGACCGCGAATCAACAGATGGCGTATCGGGAGATCTATATTCACTCGAAGCTGATGCTGATCGACGACGTGTTCGTGACCTTGGGGAGCGCCAACATCAACCAGCGGAGCATGGCCGTCGACAGCGAGATCAACATCGCGGCGACGGGAGAGGAAGCGGCCAAGCTTCGGCGAGACGTGTTCGCGCTCATGTCCGGTGGAGATATCGTGGGGAGTGGCGCACGAGATGCAATGCCGGAGGTGTTCAGGAAATGGACTGGAAGAATGAAAGACAACCGGGATATTCAAAAGTTGGGCACCGATACGCTGAACGGCTTCCTTTTGCCGTTTATCGACATGCGCGAGAAGACGGTGCTGCACGCAATGATAGACATTCCTTCGACTAATAGTGTCAGCCAGACCGTGTAACGGAGCGCTCATGCGGATAGCATTCATCTTTCGAATCGCCATAAGTGCTCTGAGCTTGATTGCTGTAAATGTTCATGCAGAAGGCACGTCCTCGCTGCTTTCCAAGGCCAATATTGCTATGTCCGACTTGCCTCGCTTCGAAAAATTGCCGCTCTTTGATCCTCACCGGAAGAACTTCACGTGCGTGTATCAAAGTCAGCGTGTGCCGCCCGTTGATCCGCAAGCCGAGATGTGGTTTCAGCAAGCACTCGTGCTTGACAATCCCGACGTGTACTACGGGCAGCGTGACTTCGCGAAGATCTATCAGCTCTACCTCCAGGCAGCGGATCGGGGCCATTGGAAGGCCATGCTCAATCTGGCGTCGCTGATTCTGACCGACAATGCGGGCGTGCCGGAACACGACCCCGAGAAAGCGATTCAGTGGGTTGAAAAGGCGATGCGGTTGGGCGTGCCCGATGCGTACGATGTGATGGGAACCTATCACCAGAACGGACTCGTCAAGGGTGGAGACGCAACGAGCGCGTATGCGTTCTTCCAGCGCGCGGCCGACATGGGTAGTCCTTCGGCGATGGCTTTTCTCGGCGAAAAAATGGATGCTGCGCACGACGACCCGAGCAGCGGATTCTGGGCCAATCTGCCGGTTGCCACGCAGATGCTCGAATGTGCGTTCGCGCAAGGCTTCGGCGATGCCGCCGAGGAGCTGGGCTTCATCTACGCTCGTCCGAAGACTGTAGAAGCGAAGCAGCGCGCACTGAATATTCTGCATGAAGGCGTGAAGCTCGGAAGTGCGAAATGTGCGAACAAGTTGTCGATCGAATTCGACGGCTTCAACCTGACCAATGGGCGAAACCTTCCGGGGCTGATCGACAAGGCCCGTGCCGAACGCTACGGCAAGATCGGCGACGCGCTGGAGCACTACCGGGGGCGCCTGAAGCTCCCGAATCTGGACAAGGTCTTGCCATTGCCGCCTGCGCCGCTGCCAAAATGGAATGGCAAGGTTCAAAGCCTGATCGATGCTGCGAAAGCCGTGACGCCGCCGGTCAAATCGCAGGCGAGTGCGACGACCGAGTCGGGACGCAACTACATTCCGCCGGGTTTTGCTGTATCTCCGCTCGACCAGAGTACGCTGGCGGTGCCGGGGGACCAGCACGTACCCAGGACTGGGTACTGGTTGGCGCTATATGGTGCCGACGGCGAGAGAAGCGCACGCCTGATCGCCCGTTCCGGGAAACCCGAGCGGTACGCGGCGGGAGAGCGCTTCGACCCAGCGCCATACGAGTGGCTGTCGCAAGATCGGGTCCAGTGGCACTACCTCGGGGACGCGTATCGTCTTCCTCCGCAGCGGTCGGATTTCATTGCGAACCTGGTCGATGCCGGCATGATGCGCGAAGTGCCGGCAACGCCAGTCGCGTTGACGTGCGAGGGCGACGAACGCTGCCCGGAAACCGGGATATGGGAAGGACGCGTGGCTGAAGACAATGATCTGGCGGCGTTGTACAACCGTTGGAATCAGCAAACCTTCCTGGAGAAGGGGCAGTCGTTCCCCAGCCCGGGGGCGCACTTCATCGGGATGGGTGAGGACGCGCTTCGTTGGACTTATCTGGGGAGCCCGAATGCCGAAATCGGTCCGGGCGTACACGAGATTCGACTGTAGACGCATGCGAACCGAGCATCGAATGGAGGGCGGCTAGATGGTCCGTCAGGTCATTGTGGTTGGGGATACGCTGGCACCGCATGGCGGTAACGTCACGACCGGATCGAACAACGATGTGGTCGACGGAATGCCGATCGCCCGGAAGGGGGATACGGTCGAATGCAATCAACACGGCACCCAGCACATTGTGGAAGGCGACGAATCGAGCACGCTCGGCGGCCGCCCGGTCGCCCTTCAAGGTCATCGGGCCGCGTGCGGGTGCACGTTGGTCAGTCGGCGTGCGACTTTGTCGATTGTGTGAGCGGAATGCGGGAACGATGTTGAATCGCCTGATACCCAGCGGCTGAACGTCGTTCCTCCACGCGTGCCGGAAGCACACCGCGTTCGTGTCAATACCCGAACAGCCGCAACGCGACGAACAGCGCCGCACCCGCCGCGATCAACCCAAGCGCATGAATGCGCGTACGCATCACGCACACGGCGGAAACCAGCGCCAGCACGCGCGCCGTCCATCCGCCGTCGAGGCTCTGCAGCAGCACCCACACCGACGCGAGGATCATGCCGGCCGCGACCGGCCGCAGCCCGGCTTCGAGCGCGATCTGCCAGCGCGCGCCGCGATGCCGCCGCCACAGGTGCGCGATGCCATAGATCAGGAACGCGGTCGGGCCGAACAGCGCGAGCGTTGCAATCACCGCGCCCCAGAAGCCCGCTACCTGCCAGCCGATCAGTGTCGCGAGCAGCGAGCCGGGGCCGGGCGCCATCCGCGCGATCGCGAAATCGTTCACGAACTGGGTGGCCGTCATCCAGTGATGGACGTCGACGACCTGGCGCTGTATGTCCGCGATGATCGCCTGTCCGCCGCCGATCGTCGCGATCGACAGCGGCGCGAACACCGCGAACAACGACACGTAGCGGGAAGCGACCGGCATCAGCGTTCGCTCCCGGCCGACGCGGCAGCCACGCGCCGGTATTCGAGCGCGACGCTCGCGCCGCCGGCGATCAGCACCGTCCAGACGAGCGGCCAATGCAGCACGGCGACCGACACGAACGTGAGCGTCATCACGACGAATGGCGGCACGCGGCGCGGCAGCCGGCGCACGGCAGTGACGGCCATCGAGATCGACAGCCCGATCGCGGCCGCCGCCGCGCCGGCGAGTGCGACGTGGGTCAGCGGGAACCGCGTGAGCGTCGAGAACGCGACGCCGAACAGCACGATCACCATCGCCGGCGGCACGATGATGCCGGTGAAGCCGGCGACCGCGCCGCGCCATCCGCCCAGCCGGTAGCCGATCCAGATCGCGAGATTCTTCACGTTGACGCCGGGCAGCGCCTGCGACAGCGCGAGGCCGTTCAGAAACTCCTCTTCGTCGAGCCAGTGCCGCTCGTGGACGAAATCGCGCATCATCCGTCCGCTCAGACCGCCGCCGAAGCTGGTCAGGCCGATCTGCGCGAAGGTCAGGAACAGCGCGAGCGTGCCGGGGGGCGCGTCAGTGCGGGCAGGGGAGTCGGGCGCGGGAGGCATGGTATCGCTGGTCGGCGGCGGAGACGGTGAGCGTGTCATCTTACCGAGTTCCGCCGGGGCGGCATTCGACCGGCAACCTGCGGCCGGCGTATCCGCTCACACGGCGCCGCTGCCGGCGGCCCATTCCGGCCGCCGCCCGAGCGTGTCGAACAGTCCGACGATCTCCGCCTTTACCTTCTGCACCGCATTGCTGACGAGCGCGGAGTCGTGCCAGCACAGCGACACGTCGCGTATGAACAGCCGGTGCGCGATCTTCGCGAGCTGGAGCTTGCGCTCGTCGATTTCGATATGCGCGGCAGTCCACGGCAGGATCGTCACGCCGAGCTGCGCCATCACGGCCGCGAACAGCAGCCCGGTCGAACTTGCCTCGAAGCCGATCTGGTACGACAGCCCGGCCTCGCGCATCGCCCACTCGACGCGATTGCGGATCGTGTTTGGCGCGCTCGGCAGCACGAGCGGCATGCGCGCGATCGCAGCGAGCGGCACGGGTTCGTCCGGCACCGGAAACCCGGGCCATGTGATCAGGTAAAGCGTCTCGGTCAGCAAGCGCTGGATCGCGATGCCGCGCGCGTCGACCGCATCGACGACGATCGCCAGGTCGAGCCGCGCGCTCGCGAGCAGCGTGTCGAGGTCCGCGCTCGGCGCTTCGATCAGCTCGAGCATGATGCCCGGATAGCGTTCACGTACCGCGCGCGCGAGCGGAATCGCAAGCACGCGCGCGGTGCTCGACGGCATGCCGACCGTCACGCGTCCCTGCGGCGTGTCCGCATCGCGGCGCAGCAGTTCGCGCGTGCCGTCGGCCTGGCGCAGCAGCTCGAGCGCGTGCCGGTACAGCGTCCGGCCGGCCGCGGTCGGCGCGACGCCGCGCACGCTGCGTTCGAGCAACTGCATGCCGAGATCCTGTTCGAGATTGCGCATCTGCTGGCTGATCGCCGGCTGCGCGACATGCAGCGCCTCGCTCGCATGCGTGACGTTGCCGCATTCGACCACCTTGACGAAGTAGCGCAGCTGCCTGAGATCCATGTCGATCCTCCCCGTACGTCAAGCCATAAGGCAATCCGATCGATCAAGACAAATATCATATTTTTCGGCGATCGATCGCGTTTCTATACTGCCTTCACAAAAATGCCAGCGCGCCGGCCATCCCGGACCGGCCGTGGCGACAGACGCCGGCACGACCGGCAAGGAGACGAAGCATGTCCAACGCGATCGATGCGCCCGCGGCCGGCGCGAAGCCGCGGCGCACGCCGCTCACGCGCGAGCAGGTCAAGGGCTTCTGGGCGGTCTATGCGGGCTGGGTGCTCGACGGCGTGGATTCGGTGATCTACGCGCTCGTGCTGATTCCCGCGCTGACCGAACTGCTGCCGGCATCAGGCATCGCGGCGACGCCCGCGAACCTCGGCCTGTACGGGTCGATCCTGTTCGCGCTGTTCCTCGTCGGCTGGGGGCTGTCGTTCATCTGGGGGCCGCTCGCCGATCGCTTCGGCCGCGTGCGCACGCTCGCCGCGAGCATCCTGATCTATTCGGTGTTCACCGGCGCGGCGGCATTCGTCCACGACGTGTGGATGCTGGCCGCGTGCAGGCTGATCGCCGGGATCGGTGTCGGTGGCGAATGGGCGCTCGCAGGCACCTACGTCGCGGAGAGCTGGCCGGAAGACCGCCGCAAGATGGGCGCCGGCTACCTGCAGACCGGCTATTACTTCGGATTCTTCATCGCCGCGTGCCTGAACTACACGATCGGCGCGACCTATGGCTGGCGCGCGATGTTCCTGTGCGGCCTCGCACCCGCGCTGCTGGCGGTGTTCACCGTGATGCGCGTCAAGGAGCCCGGCCAATGGCGGCGGCGCGACATCGCGCACACCGACGCGCGGCCCGTCCATCCGCTGCGCGAAATCTTCGCACCCGCGTACCGGCGCCGCACGCTGACGAGCGCGAGTCTCGTCGGCGTCGCGATCATCGGCCTGTGGGCCGGTTCGGTGTACGAGGCGAGTGCGGTCAGCACGCTCGCGGCGCGTGCGGGCATCGACCACGTCGGCGCGCTGCGGCTCGCGTCGATCGGCGCGGCGATCCTGTCGTGCGCGACGATCGTCGGCTGCGTTGCGGCGCCTTGGCTCGCGGAACGGATCGGCCGGCGCGCCGCGCTCGGCGCGTACTTTGCCGGCATGGCTTGGGCGATCGTGTTCGCGTTCGGCTGGGCGTTCTATCAGCCGAACGGGCTCGGCGCGTTCATGGTCACGCTCGTGCTGCTTGGCTTCTTCGGCGGCAATTTCGCGATCTTCTCGCTTTGGCTGCCGGAGCTCTATCCGACGCGGGTGCGTGCCACCGCGTTCGCATTCAATGCATCGGTCGGCCGCTTCATCGGCGCAGGCGTGAACTTCGTGCTCGGCGCGGCGATTCACGGCTACGGGTCGCTCGGCGTGCCGGTCGCGTGGACCGCGGCCGCGTTCGTGCTCGGCATCCTGATCCTGCCGTTCGCGGTCGAAACCCGTCACCAGGCGCTGCCGGAATGAGCGGCGCGTTCAATGTTCTATCTCAGGAGTCCGGAATGCAGGCTTTACAAGGAATCAAGGTCGTCGATCTGAGCCGCGCGCTGTCGGGACCGTTCTGCTCGATGGTGCTCGCCGATCTCGGTGCCGACGTGATCAAGGTCGAATCCGGTCCGCACGGCGACATGAGCCGCACGTGGGGGCCGTTCGATCGCGGCGTCAGCACGTACTACCTGTCCTGCAACCGCAACAAGCGCGGCATCTGCGTCGATTTCCGGCAACCGGCGGGCCTCGACGTCGTGCGGCAACTGATCGCGCAGGCGGACGTCGTGATCGAGAACTTCAAGGGCGGCACGATGGAAGCGATGGGGCTCGGCTACGACGTGCTGAGCGCGCGCGATCCGCGGCTCGTGATGGGCAGCATCACCGCGTTCGGCCCGCGCGGCCCGCTGCGCGACTGGCCCGGTTTCGACCAGATCGCGCAAGGGTATGCGGGCCTGATGAGCCTGACGGGTTTCCCGGACGGCGAGCCGACCCGCACCGGCACGGCGATCGGCGATCTCAGTTCCGGCATGTGGGTCGCGACCGCGATCGTCGCCGCGTTGTTCGAGCGCGCGCGCACTGGCCGCGGCCAGCACGTCGGCACGTCGCTGCTCGAAAGTCTCGTCGCGCTGCTGAGCGTGCACGGGCAGCGCTACCTGAGTCTCGGCGACGTGCCGCGCCGCACGGGCAACGCGCATGCGGTGATCGCGCCGTACGGCGTGTTCGAGACGGCCGACGGGCCGCTCAACCTCGCGCCGATCACGACCGACATGTGGTTGCGCCTGTGCGACCTGCTCGACCTGCCCGAGCTGCCCGGCGACGCGCGCTTCGCGACCAACGACGCGCGCGTCGCGAACCGCGACGCGCTGAAGGTCCTGCTCGAAGCGCGCCTGCGCACGCGCGGCAAGCGCGAGTGGACGCAGCGCTTCGTCGAGGCCGGGCTGCCGGCCGGGCCGATCCACACGCTCGACGAAGTATTCGACGATCCGCAGGTCGCGCAGTGCGGGCTCGTCGAGACGGTCGCGCATCCGACGCTCGGGGCGTTGCGCCAGGTTGTCACGCCGCTCGGTGACATGGACAGCGACCAGCCGTCGCCGCGCACGCGCCGCGCACCGCCACTGCTTGGCGAGCATACGGTCGAGGTGCTGCGCGAAGCGGGCATCGAAGCCGGGACGATCGAGTCGCTGCTCGCGTCGCGCGCGATCTTTCAGGCGGAGGCGGTCGAGCCGGCCGACGCGCTGGCGGGAGCCATGCAATGAGCGCGCCGACGACACATGCCGCGCCGCCGCGCGTGACGGTCGAACTGCTCGACGAACGCATCGCGCGCGTCGCGTTCGCGAATCCCGAGCGCCGGCATGCGCTCGATGCGACGCTGCTCGACGCGCTGGTCGCGCACCTCGATGCGCTCGCGGTCCGCCGGCCGCCGCCCGTCGTCATCCTGTCGAACGCCGCCGGCGGCGACGTGTGGAGCGCGGGACACGATCTGCGCGAGCTGGCCGACGACCGCGATCCGCTTGCATACGACAAGCCGCTCGAACGTGCGCTGCGGCGCGTGCGGACCTATCCGGGCGTCGTGATCGCGGCGTTGTCGGGTTCCGCGTGGGGCGGGGCGGTCGATCTCGTGATGAGCTGCGACCTCGTCGTCGCGGCGCGCGGCGCGAGCCTGGCGATGACGCCCGCGAACATCGGCCTGCCGTACTCGACGAGCGGCCTGCTGCGCTTTAGCGACAATCTGCCGATCCACGTGTTGAAGGAGATGTTCTTCTGCGCGCAGCCGCTCGATGCGGAGCGCGCCGCGCACTTCGGGGTCGTGAACCGGCTCGCCGCCGACGGGGAATTCGAGGCGGCCGCGCTCGAGCTCGCACGGACGATCGCTGCAAAGGCGCCGCTCGCGGTGCAGGCGGTCAAGGAGCAGTTGCGGGTGCTGCAGGACGCGCGGCCGCTGCCGGTCGATGCATTCGAGCGGATCGCCGAGTTGCGCCGCCACGCGTGCGCGGCGGCGGATTTCGATGAAGGCTTGCGCGCGTTTGCGGAACGGCGGCGGCCGCAATTTCGCGGCAGCTGACCAGATGCCGCGACGGTTGCCGCATGGCGGATGTAGCGGTGGTTGCCGCATGGCGGATGCCGTAGCGGCTGTCGCGTGACAACGCGGCTGCGCGGCGCGCGCCGCTACGCCCGCACGACCGTCACGCCCGCGGCTTCGATCGGTTTCGTCAGTTCCGGGTCGGCCGTCTGCTCGACGACGATCGTCTGCGCGAGCGTAATGTCGCCGATCACGAACGGCGACGCCGCATGGAGTTTCGACGACGACGCCAGCACGACCGTCTCGGCCGCGCGGGCGGCGAGCGCGCGCTTGATGCCCGCTTCCTCGTAGTCGCCGGTGCTGAGGCCGGCGCTCGGATGGACGCCGGTCACGCCCATGAAGTAGAGATCCGCGTGGACGTGCGCGATCGCCTCCATCGCGGCCGCGCCGACGGTCACGATCGAATGCTTGAAGAGCCGTCCGCCGATCAGGATCACGTCCACCGACGGATGCTCGACGAGCGCGACCGCGACGCTCGGACTGTGCGTGACGACGGTCGCCACGAGATCGGCAGGCAACTGGCTGACGAGCAGCGCCGACGTCGTGCCGCCGTCGATGATCACGACCTGTCCCGGCGCGATCATCTCGGCGGCCCGGCGCGCGATGCGGCGTTTCGCGGCCGACTCGAGGTCCTGCCGCTGCGCGAACGGCGCAGTGGCCGGGGAGGCCGGCAGCGCGCCGCCATGCACGCGCTGCAGCAGGCCTTCCGCGGCGAGTTCGCGCAGGTCGCGGCGGATCGTGTCTTCCGATACGCCGAACGCTTCGCTCAATGCTCCGGCCAACACCTGGCCGTCGCGGGCGAGCAAATCGAGGATGGCTTTCTTGCGTTGCGTCGTCAGCATCGTTTGCACGAAATTTCTTGAAACTGCACGAATATGCACGTTAGCATGAGCGTCGTCATTTGTCGAATGGAGGCTGCCATGACTGCAATGCAGGACCGCGTGCGCATCATCGAGACTACCGTACTGTCCGACGACTGGTACGTGCTGAAGAAGGTGACGTTCGATTTCCGCCGTCGCGACGGCACCTGGCAGCGGCTCAGCCGGGAAACCTACGATCGCGGCAACGGCGCGACGATCCTGCTGTGCAACCCCGACACCGGCAATGTGGTGCTGACGCGCCAGTTCCGGATGCCGGTGTACGTCGGCGGCCATCACGGGATGCTGCTCGAGGCGGCGGCGGGCCTGCTCGACGACGCGACGCCGGATGCGCGAATCCGCGCGGAAGCCGAGGAGGAGACGGGCTATCGCGTGCGCAACGTCCGCAAGGTGTTCGACGCGTACATGAGCCCCGGGTCCGTGACGGAGAAACTGCACTTTTTCGTCGGCGAATACGACGCGTCGCTGCGCACGAGCGACGGCGGCGGGCTCGCGGACGAGGGCGAGGATCTCGAAGTCGTCGAAATGCCGCTGCACGCGGCACTGGACGCGATCGAGCGCGGCGAGATCGTCGATGCGAAGACGATCATGCTGCTGCAGTACGTCGCGCTGCACGGCCTCGCAGGCGGGAGGCGCGCATGACGCCACAACTGATCCTGATCGCCGGCCCGTATCGCAGCGGTACCGACGGCGATCCCGCGCGCATCGCCGCGAACCTCGCGCGGCTCGAACAGGCGGCGCTTGCCGTCTATCGCCGCGGGCATGTGCCGATGATCGCCGAGTGGCTGTCGCTGCCGCTCGCGGCGACGGCCGGATCGCGGCAGGTCGGCGATGCGGTCAGCGAGGCATTCCTGTATCCGGCCGCGCACCGGCTGCTGCATAGGTGCGACGCGGTGTTGCGGATCCACGGCGCATCGCGTGGCGCCGATGCCGACGTGGCGCTGGCGCGGCGCCTCGGCAAGCCCGTCTATCGTGCGCTCGACGAGATAGCGGCTGCGGTGCCGGGTGAACCGGGTGAACCGGGTGAACCGGGTGAACCGGGCGGCGCTGGCGGGTAACCGCTGACGCGGGCGGGCAGCCATATCCCGGCAACCGCGCGGCGCGTGCGACGCGATCGCGGACGAGTCCGCTGGCCCGCCACGCCCGCCATGCGCGTTCACGCGCTCGCTTGTATTCGCGCGGCGCGTGCACTACGCTCAAGCGTTCCAGGGTACCGCTGACCTCGTTCTTCCCGCCGCGCTGACCGTGATCGCGTACCTCGCGGCCGTCTGGCTGATGGCGCTCGCGACGACGCGCATCGAAATGGGTCTCGCCTATGCGGTCTGGGCCGGCGGCAGCACCGCGGCGACCACCGTCGTTGGCATCTTGTGTTTCGGGGAATCGGCTGCGCCGCTCAAGCTTGTCGGTCTTGCGCTGGCAGTGGGCAGTCTGGCGGCGCTGAATGCGGCCGGCGACGGGCGCTGACGGTTCCGCGCGCGGCCCCGCATATTGCCCGCGTCCGGCCACATTCGACAGCAATCGGCAGCATTCGGTCAGGCGTCGTCCCTGCCCGGACGAACCCGTTGCAAGCCGTCCGTTCCGGCGTATGATCGCGGCGGCGAACGCCACGACGTTCGCCGCTGACGACCAAACCATGATGCCGCCCACCGATTCCACTGCCTTCACCGAACCACCGCTTCCCGCGTCCGTTGTTACTGCCGCCGTCGATGCGCTGTCGCGCGCCGACGCGTTGCTCGTCACGGCCGGCGCCGGCATCGGCGTCGATTCCGGCCTGCCGGACTTCCGCGGCACGGACGGCTTCTGGCGCGCGTACCCCGCGTTGCGCCACGAGCGTTTCGAATTCCACGAGATCGCGTCGCCGCAAGCGTTTCGCGCGCGTGCGCAGCTCGCGTGGGGCTTCTACGGCCATCGCCTCGCGCTGTACCGGTCGACGGTGCCACACGACGGTTTCGCGATCCTGCGCCGCTGGATCGACGCGATGCCGAACGGCGGCTTCGTGCTGACGAGCAACGTCGACGGGCAGTTCCAGAAGGCCGGCTTCGATCCGGCGCGCATCGTCGAGATTCACGGCTCGATCCATGCGATGCAGTGCCTGCGGCCGTGCAGCGGACACACTTGGTCGGCGGAGGCGTTCGCGCCGGTCGTCGACGACGCGACCTGCCGCCTTGTCGGCGATTTGCCGGCGTGTCCGCACTGCGGCGGGGTCGCCCGGCCCAATATCCTGATGTTCGGCGACACGGGATGGATCGGCGAGCGTTACGACGCGCAGCAGCGCGCGCTCGACGACTGGCTTGCGGGGGCAGGGCGGGTCGTCGTCGTCGAAGTTGGCGCGGGCACCGCGATTCCGACCGTGCGCCTGATGAGCGAACGGATCGGCGCCGACGTAATCCGCATCAACGCACGCGAAGCGCATGCGCGCCGCGCGGACGTGATCGGGCTGAAGGGCGGGGCGCTCGCGACGCTGACCGCGCTCGACGCCGCGTGGCGGCGCGGCTGAACGACGCCGCTGGACGACGCCACTTAACGGCGCCACTGAGCGACACAGCTGAACGACACAGCTGAACGACACAGCTGAACGCCGACGCCGCGCCACGCGTGGCCGGCGGTCGCGGCTACGGCTGGCCGACGAGCGCCTGCACGAGCGCTGGCGCGTGCGGCGAACCGAGGCCGGTCACGTAGTCGTAGCCGCCGGCCGCGTTGCAGACGGTGCCGCAGTTGCCGTTGCTGCCGGTCGTCACGTCGTGATAGTCGCTGCCGTACGCGTTTTTCCCGGCCGCATACAGCGCGTTGTACGTCCCGCTCAGCCGGCTCTTGCCGGCCGCCGCGCGCATCGAATTCGCGATCGCAACGAGTGCCGACCATTGCGGCGCGCCGGCGCTCGTGCCGCCGACCTGGAACCAGCCCGCTTGCCGCTGATAGCTGACCGAGTCGTACACCGCGAACCCGGTGGACGGATTCGCGTCGTAGCCGACGTCGGGCACACCCCGCTTGCCGGCGACCGGAATCGGCCACGCCGCCTGGCCGGCGGGTTCGGTCTCGTGCGTGCTCACGCCGCCGCCGCTGCCGCTCCACGCCGTTTCGCCGACGTAGTTGCCGTACGCGTCGGCGGACAGCGTCGTCCCGCCGACCGCGATCACGTTGGACGAGGCCGCCGGATACTCGGTGCCGGTGCCGCTATCGCCGGACGACGCGACGAACGTGACGCCCGGCGCGCTGAAATGGCTGTCGAAGCTGTTCTCGCCGCTGAACTCGTTGCCGCCGAAACTCATCGACACGACCGACGCGCCGCGCTTCACGGCAACGTCGACCGCGGTCATCAGGTCGGTGAAGCTGGCCGACGCGGCCTCGACGAGCACGATCCGCGCCTTCGGCGCGATCGCGTGCACCCATTCGACGTCGAGCGCCATTTCGAGCGCCCAGCCCGCGTCGCTTCTCGGCCGGCTGCCGCTCGCATACACCTTCGTGAAGCAGCCGTTCAGCGTCGTGCATGACGGCAGCGAGAACGTGCTGCTGAACACGCCGAGGTCGGACTCGATCTTCGGATCGTCATACGCGTCGACGATCGCGACGACCATCCCGTCGCCCTGGTTCGACAGCGCGTCGAAACCGTAAGCGTGGCGGGTGAGCGCCGGCGTGAGCCCCGAGACGGTGGCCGCGCTCGCGCGCGGCTTCGTGTGGAATGGCGGCCGCGCAAAACCCTTCGGCGCGCGATTGCCTTCGAGGTACGACTGTCCGTTGTCCTGCGCGAATGCGACGGTCGATGCAAGCAGCGACACGCACAGCGCCGGCATCAACATGGACGACAGGCGGTTTTTGTTCATTTTGAGTCTCCATGTCGATGGAGTGGATGGGTCGAATCAAGTCTACGAAATAATCCGATTGGATTGGATGTCTTATCGGCAGAATTCGGGAAACTCTGAACAGGGAAAATACCGGAGGGCCATGTAAAACGGGTGTTTTCGGGAAATCGATAAAAGTCATGAAATCGATTTCCGGATTTTTTCGAGGTCGGAAGATAATCGTTTTATCAGAATGACTTTGTAATGAGCAGCGTAATGCGTCGGAAATTCGGGTTGCGCGGCGCTAATCGATCGCCGCCGCATCGCGCGCTGGAGGCGGCATCCGGCATACGTCAATCCGCTTGGCATGCATTGCCGGCGCCGCGCAAATCCGCATACAGTGCAGCGTGCGCCGGGCCGCCACGCATCGCGGGCGGCGTTCGTCGGCGGTAGCCTGCAATCCGCGCGCAGCGGCCGGTGCCGCGCCGCATCGTCAGTGAGGCATCCACTTGTTCTATTCGATCGTCGCGATCTTCGTCGGCGCCGGGCTCGGCGCGCTGCTGCGCTGGTTCCTGAGCCTCGCGCTCAATGAATACCTTCCCGACGTGCCGCTCGGCACGCTCGCCGCGAACCTGATCGGCGCCTACGTGATCGGCATCGCGGCGGTCGTGTTTACCGCGAAGGCGGGCCTGCCGCCCGAGTGGCGCCTGTTCGTGATCACCGGTTTTCTCGGCGGGCTGACGACGTTTTCGACCTACTCCGTCGAAGTGATGACGCACGCGTTGCAGGGCGAGTTCGGATGGGCGTTGGCGGTGGCTGCCCTACACTTGATGGGATCGTTCACGTTGACCGCGCTCGGCATGTGGACGGCGCGTGCGTGGCTCGCCGCGGCCTGAGCGCGACCGGCACCGGAGGCTCGCGATGGACAGGATCTTCTTGCGTTTCTACGTGCACGAGCAGCATCGGCTGCACTGGAAGCCGCTGTGGGAGTGGCTGCTCGAGGAGGCGAGCCGGATGGGTGTCGCGGGCGGATCCGCGTTTCGCGCGATGGCGGGCTTCGGCCAGCACCGTGTGCTGCACGAGGACCGCTTCTTCGAATTGCAGGGATCGCTGACGATCGAGGTCGAGTTCGTCGTCACCGACGAGGAGGCGCAGCGCCTGCTCGAGCGCATCGGGCAGGAAAAGGTGCGCGTGTGCTACGCGATGATTCCGGCGCGCTTCGGCGTGATCGACACGCTCGGCGCGCCGGCCGCGCAGGGGCAGGCGGGCTAGCAGGCCTCGCGGGCTGGCCGGCACCGCGCTTGCAGGTTCTCCGTCGTCAGATCCCGAACAGCGTCAGCGACACGGCGGCGCGCGTGACGATCATCAGCAGCACCTGCACGATCACGAACAGCAGGATCGGCGACAGGTCGAGGCCGCCAAGGTTCGGGATCACGCGGCGCAGCGGGTTCAGGAACGGCGCGGTGAGCTGGTACAGGATCGGCATCGCCGGCGAGCGCGGGTTCAGCCACGACAGCAGCGCCATCAGGATCGTCATCCAGATCACGAGGTTCAGCGCCCACTTGACGACGGTCAGCAGCGCGACGACGACGATCGTCGCGGCCAGCGCCGTCGGATCGACGCCCGCCATCACGATCATCAGGACGACGTACACGAGCGAGGTCAGCAGCGCGGCGACGATGCACGCCCAGTCGATCCCGCGCACGCCCGCGATCACGCGGCGCAGCGGCAGCACGAGCCAGTTGGTCGCCTGCAGCACGGCCTGCGTGACGGGGTTGTACGGCGGCACGCGCACGGCCTGCATCCAGACGCGCAGGAGCAACGCGGCGCCGAACAGCGTGAAGACGGTATTGAGCAGAAAACGGGCGATCTCGCCGAACATCGTTGGCATCCTTTTTTATACAGTCGAGTAGCGTGCGGCCGCCAACGCCGGATGGCGGCGCATCGGCCGACACCTTATCACGCCTCGTCGTGCGAGGGGGAGGCGCCCGCTGTCGCACGCGCGAGCGCCGCCTCGACCGCGTCGGCGAGCGCCGGCAGCGACGCGGG
>NZ_JAAGPL010000063.1:0-44523 GCF_017104785.1 Burkholderia sp. Ac-20353
TTACTCGATCCCGACGCGCTGCAGACGATCGCGCCGGAGCTGTTCGCGGCGCCAGACGCGGCCGCCGACCCGGACGACACGCTGACACTGCAGGCGCGCCGCCGACGCGCGGAGGCCGACGAGATCCGCGCGGCGCTCGATGCGTGCGGCGGCGATCGCGACCGCGCGTGCGCGATGCTCGGCATCAGCAAGACGACGCTGTGGCGGAAGCTGTCGGCGAAGTAGCCGTGGTGGGGCCGGTGTCGGTGTCGGCGAAGCGGTGCGAGCGAACCGCCCGACCGGCAAACGACGATCAGGCAGTCGCTCGCGGATCGGGCGTGCGGCGTGTCCGGGCGGTCTTGAACCGCACCTTGCGCCGCACCTCGCGCCGCATCTTCCGCGTTACAGCGCGCCGCGCGTGCGCTGCAACTGCTCGCCGAGCCCTTCGATGCCGAGCCGCACCGTCTGCCCCGGCTTCAGGAACACCGGCGCCGGCTTGATGCCCATGCCGACGCCCGGGGGCGTGCCGGTCGTGATCACGTCGCCCGGCTGCAGCGTCATGCAGCGCGACAGATACGCGACGAGCTGCGCGACCGTGAACACCATCGTGCGCGTGTTGCCGTTCTGATAGCGGTGGCCGTCGACCTCGAGCCACAGGTCGAGCCGCTGCGGGTCGGGCACGTCGTCGCGCGTGACGAGCCACGGGCCGATCGGGCCGAACGTGTCGAAGCCCTTGCCCTTGTCCCACTGACCACCGCGTTCGATCTGCCATTCGCGCTCGGACACGTCGTTGACCACGCAATAGCCTGCGACGTAATCGAGTGCGCGCGCGTCGTCGACGTCCTTGCACGGCGCGCCGATCACGACGCCCAGCTCGACCTCCCAGTCGGTCTTCACCGAGTCTTTCGGAATGTCGATGCCGTCGTTCGGACCGCAGATCGAACTCGTCCACTTGCCGAACACGACCGGCTCGGTCGGCACCGGCATGCCGGCCTCCGCCGCGTGGTCCGCATAGTTCAGGCCGATCCCGATGAACTTGCCGACGCGGCCGACGCACGGGCCGATGCGCGGCTCGCCAGGCACGAGCGGCAGCGTCGCGGGATCGATCGCGCGCAGCCGCGCAAGACCGGCATCGGACAGCGCGTCGCCGGCGAGATCCGGCACGTGCGCCGACAGGTCGCGAATCCGGCCGTCCGCGTCGAGGATGCCGGGTTTTTCCTGGCCGGACGGGCCATAGCGAAGCAGTTTCATCGAGCTCAACCTCTCATATCGAATGTGACAGGATACCGGCGCAATGCGGCTTCCTGCAGCCACGCGCCGGACTCAATCGTCGATCGTCGATCGTCGATCGTCGATCGCCGATAGCGCGCGGCGCGCCGTTCGACGCGCGGGATCGCGCGGGCGCAGCGATCGCGTGCGCGGCCGCGTCGCCGCTTGCCCGCCAGTCTTTGTACCATCGGCGGCCCGCCGTGAAATGGCACTCGACGGATACCGACTATTGCAGCGCATGCTGGCCTTGCAGTGCAGCAACGCCGCCGCGCCGGCTGCGGGTCGGGCGCCCCGACTGTCCGGCACGCGTCACAGACGCGTGAAATTCCGTTCACGCGCATCAAATCTGCGCTGAAACACAGTCAAATCAGGCATGAATCGCACATCTTTGGCAAACGTTTGTCATCGGAAGTGGGGTCTCATCCGTTCCTGTTTGGTAACGATCTGTAAGCAGACGCCGTATTGCGCACTCGTTGTTTGTTGTTAAGCTCGACCGTGTCAAATTTACCGACACGTACAGGCTTTACACTTGGGCGTTGCAAAGCCGGCAAACGTGCGTCGTCGACAGATCGACTGCATTTCACCGACCACATACCAACACAATGCAAACGACACATGCCCGGTTCTCCGGCAACGACGCCCAGGGAGACCAAGCCGGAATCGACCGCTACCGCGCGCCCGCGCTCGACAAGGGGCTCGACATTCTCGAGCTGCTGGCGGAGCAGAAAGAAGGCCTCACCCGCACCGAAATCACGAAGGAACTCGGCCGCAATGCGAGCGAAATCTACCGGATGCTCGAACGGCTGGTTGCCCGCCGCTACGTGATGCGCTCGACGGGCGGCGACCGCTATACGCTCAGTCTCAAGCTGTTCGCACTCGCGCATCGCCATCCACCGATGAACCGGCTCGTCGGCGAGGCGCTGCCGCAAATGCAGCGCTTCGCCGATTCGGCCGAGCAATCGTGCCACCTGAGCGTCTACGATCGCGGCAACCTGCTCGTGATCGCGCAGGTCGACGGGCCCGGCCCGTGGGGCGTGTCGGTCCGGCTCGGCTCGCGCGTCGGGCTCGTCGATACCGCGTCGGGACGCGTGATGCTCTCGTTCCAGCCTTCTGACCAGCGCGCGCACATGCTGTCCGAACATCGCAAGGTCAAAGGCGAAGCCCCGCTGAACGAACAGGAACTCGCGCACGCGTGCCAGTCGATCCGCCAGACCGGGTTCCTGCGTCAGGACAGCCGCCAGGCCTACGGCGTGACCGACCTCAGCGCACCGATTCTCGGCCCGTCCGGCCATGCGATCGCGGTGCTGACCTGCCCGTTCATGCGCCGCATCGACACGCATGCGGCGCCGTCCGCCGATGCGGTGGTCGAGCGCCTGCAACACACGGCGGACACGCTGTCGATGTGCCGCGTCGACGCGGACTGACGCGCGCGGCGCTACGCTAGAATAGCGGCCCTTTCAAACACTGCGACGGCCGGGCCGGCCGGCCGTCGTACCCGATGGATGTCATGGCCAAACTTCTGAGCGATCTCGAATTCCAGCGTTTCTCCGAACTTCAGCAGAAGCAGGCAAGCTTCACGATCACCCCCGAAGAGGCGGACGAACTGCGCGACATCGTCGCGCGCGCGCAACAGAAGCGCGACGACCGCGCTGCCGCGATGCAGGCGATCGAAAACTACATCGAGCAATTCGACATCACGCCCGACGAACTCTTCTCGCCCGACCAGATCGGCGACGCGGCCCGCACGTACGGCCTGATCACCGCGACGAAGAAGGAGCGCACGCTCCCGCCGACGATCACCTTCAACGGCAAGCCGCATCAATGGACCAAGACGCTCCCGGACGACGTCCGCGGCGCGCTGTTCGACGCGTTCACGTCCGGCGAATCCGTCAAGCGCTTCATCGCGATGCCGAAGGATGTGGCCCGCTGCGCGCTGACGATCGCCCGCCTCGAGCGCGAAACGGGCGGCGTCTACGCGGACGCGCACCTTGCCGAACTGTCGATCTCGCGCGAACTGGTGAACGACGCAGCGGCAAAACTGGCCACCTGACGGCATCGTCTCGCCAGGCCGGCCCGTGCGCGGAGCGCGCTGGCCGGCGTCGCCCCTCTCGGGAGCCGCGCGAACACGGGCTCCCGAAAACTCTCACCTCAACGTCCGTATCGGCTCACTGACGTGTCCCGCAGACGCTCAGCCCCGGGTTCCCGGATATGCTCACCGATGCCTCCCGGAAGAACTCACCGATATCTCCCGCAGAGGCTCACTGGCGGTTCCTGTAAAGGCTCACTGGCGCCTCCCGCAGAGGGCTCACCGGCGCTTCCCGTTAAGGCTCACCAGCGCCCCCGTAAAGGCTCACTGGCACTTCCTGCAAAGGCTCACCGGCGCCCCCCGTAAAGGCTCACTGGCACTTCCTGCAAAGGCTCACCGGCGCTCCCCGTAAAGGCTCACTGGCACTCCCCGTAAAGGCTCACCGGCACTTCCTGCAAAGGTTCACCGGTGCTCCCCCGTAAAGGCTCACCAGCACTTCCTGCAAAGGTTCACCGGTGCTCCCCCGTAAAGGCTCACCAGCACTTCCTGCAAAGGCTCACCGGCGCTCCCCGTAAACACTCACTAGCACTTCCCGCAAAGGCTCACCATAGCCTCCCGAAAAAGCTCACCGATCCTTCCCGGAGACCCTCACCTATTGCTCCCGGAAACACTCACCGAAAGCCCCCGTAACAGCTCACCCTTGTGCTCCCGGAGAGGCTCACTTTCTGGCCCCGAAAAAGCTCACCTTCGATGCGACTGCGGCATCGCGGCATGCTCGTTCGCGTCCGCGCATCAGGTCTGCTGCAGCTTCATCCGGAAGCCGACGACGCTGGGTTCCTCCGTCGACGTGATCGCGAAGCCGCACGCTTTTGCCAGCGAAATCATCGCGGTGTTCTCGCGCAGCGCTTCGCCGACCATCCATCTGGTGCCGCGTGACCGCGCGTATTCGATGATGCGCGCCATCAGCAGGCGCCCGAGCCCCTTGCCCTTCTGATCGGGCCGAACGGCGATCGCGAACTCGGTCGTCTCGTTGTCGGGATCGGTGACCGCGCGTACCGCCGCGAGCGTCTGCGCATTGCCGGTTCCGTCGCCGACCGACGCGATGAACGCCATCTCGCGGTCGTAGTCGATTTGCGTCATGCGCGCCAGTTGCGAATGATCGAAGCCGCGTACCGCGCCGAAGAAACGCATCCGCAAATCCTCCGGCGTCATCGCTCCGAGCAATGCATTGTGGGCTGCTTCGTCCTCCGGACGGATCGGCCTGAGCGTCATCGTCTCGCCGTGCCATGCGAGCGTTTGCTCGAGATGGCGCGGATACGGCATGATCGCCAGCCGGCTGCGCCCGGCCGCCAGCGTGATCCGCGGCGCGATCACCTGCACCCGGTCGGCCAGGATGCGCAAGGTGACCGACATCGCCACCACCTCGCGCACGTCGCACACCACCTGCGACAGCGCCGTGAACGCGCCGAGCGCGGCCTCGACCGGTGCGCGGCGCGCGTATGGCGAGCGCTCCATCACCGCACGCGCAAGCACGGAGTTCAGCGGCGGAAGCCCGTAGATGACGAACGGCGCCGACACGCCGTCCGCTGGCGGCACTGCATAACGGAACACCGGACCGAAGTTCGGGTCGTCGTGCATGTCGACAGTCACGTCGACGATCGGCGTCTCGGCCGGTTTGTCGGCACCTCGCTCGCCTTGCAGACCGAAATGGGTCAACCACTGCGTGGCGGGCACACCGGTCAGTTCGTGCTGCCCCGCGTCCAGCAACCGCCGCGCCTGCGCCTGTGCGGACGCGACGCAGGCAGCCGGCTGTGGCGGCGTGCCTTCGGGCGTCTGCATCAGCAGCTCGCGGCCGAGGTTGTAGTCGACGAGACGCGCGTATGCGCGCGCGAGCCGCTGCGGTGTCGTGTGCACCGGAATGCCGTTCGCATGCAGCGCGTCGCGTGTGGCCGCATCGACCGCACCGAAAAAGCACGCGAGGATGCCGCGATGTGCGTGCTGGCGCGACTCGATCAGCGCACGCGCCACCTCGTCGGCAGGTGCACTGTGCGATGTCGAATGCACGACGAACAGCGTGCCGGTTTGCGGAAACGGCGCGAGCGCCTGGATCACCGCGGCGAAGTGTTCGGGACGCGCGTCGTCGCCGAGCGTCAGCGGATTGCCCGGGGCATCGAGATGCGGCAGCGCATTCGACACCGCAGCCGTCGCCGCCGGCGACCAGTCGGCCAGCACGTCGCGCACCTCCGCCACCGCGTCGACCGCGAGTTTCGCGACCCCCGCGTCGCTCGTCACGAGCGTCGCGGCACCGCGCGCCGTCACGCGACCGACGCCAAGCGTCTCGATCTCGTCGAGCAGATCGTCGAGCGCGTCGACACGCACCATCCCCGCACGCTGGAACGCGGCCGTATACAACGCATCGCCCGAATCCGCACGGCCGGTGCGCAGCGCAAGCACCGGCTTGTTGCGCGCGGCCGCACGCGCCGCCGACATGAACTTGCGTGCAGCGCTTATGGTATTGAGTTCGAGCAGGATCGCGCGGGTGCCGGGATCGCTCGCGAGGTAATCGAGCACGTCGCCGGCATCGACGTCGGCTTCGTCACCGAGCGCGACCACATGCGAGAAGCCGAGCCCGCGCGCGTGCGCCCAGCCGAGCACGGCATTCGTCAGCGCATTCGACTGCGATACCCATGCGACGCCGCCCGAGCCGACCGTGTAGGCCGGCGCGCCGAAATGCGCGTGTCGCGCGGGCGACAGCACACCGAGGCTGCCCGGCCCGACGATACGGAGGACGAACGGCTTCGCGGCTTTCAGCGTGCGCTCGAGCGCCATGCGATCCGTGGCCGTGCGCGCTTCGCCGACGATCACCGCGACACGCGCGCCGAGGCTGCCGAGCTTGTGCACGATGCCGGGCCACGTCGCGGGCGGCGTGCAGATCACCGCGACCGACGGCGGTGCGGGCAACCGGTCGACGTCCGGCACGACCTTGTAGCCATCGAGCGAGTCGTACTTCGGATTGACGGGCCACACGGGGCCCTGGAACGCGCCATCGAGCACGCGCGACCACACCATCGCACCAATGCTGCCTGCGCGCGGCGACGCGCCAATGACTGCGACGGACTTCGGCTGAAACAGGGCATCGAGATGGCGAACGGTCACATCGGCTCCATACGGTAACGAATGCGGTAACGAATACGGTAACGAAAATTGGCGGAATTCGAACCGGGCCCGGCAAGCAGCGCGCCGGGCGATGCGAACTCCAAGCATAGGCGAAGCGCCTGCGGCTGCCTATATGCCGAACGGACAGCTACCCGACGCGAATCAAACGCTGCAACATGCAATTGCTCGCAGCGCGCCTCGACTTGCCGGCACTGACGCATGAATCCGATCGCCCCGATCTCGGTCACGGTCCCGACGGCAACAACAACGGCGCTTGCAACGATCCGGTGCGGCCGGCAAAGGTGAGGATTTACAGGAGCAAAGGTGAGAACGTTCGGGAATTGCGCGCGGGAATGCGCGAAAAGGCAAAAAGTGATGAAGGTATCCAATTCGCACGCACCCTTCGAATCGCGGAGGGGCATGCACATCACGCGCGCAATTGCGCCACTGTTTACCGGAAATCGACGTGATACGCGGATAAATCGCGGCGATTGGGCGGAATGGCGCGCGCCGGTCACGC
The DNA here is from genome assembly GCF_017104785.1 of Burkholderia sp. Ac-20353. NCBI lineage: Bacteria > Pseudomonadati > Pseudomonadota > Betaproteobacteria > Burkholderiales > Burkholderiaceae > Burkholderia > Burkholderia sp. Ac-20353. The sequence goes on from NZ_JAAGPL010000063.1 coordinate 6,951, forward strand.
GATGCCGCACGGCGGTTCAACCGCACGACACGATCCGCCGTCGCGCCAAAACAAAACGGTGCGACGGCCGCATGGCCGTTCGCACCGTCAGTCAGCGCACGAAAGGTGAGATTTTTCGGGAATCAGTCCTTGATCAGGAAACGCGCCCGGTTCTTGCCGAGCCATGCCGGCGCACGGCCGCGGCCGCTCCAGGTTTCGCCGGTCTTCGGATTGTGATACTTCGCCGGCAACGGACGTTTGGTCTTGACTTCGACACCCAGCGGACGGAAACCGAGCTCCTCCGGCGTGATGTCGAATTCCTCGATCTTCGCGCGGATCGATGCGATCGCGTCGGCAATCGCCTTTTCGCGTTCCTTATCAATCTTCTGCTGGAGTTTTTCGAGTTGCGCTGTCAGCTGCCTGTAGGTCGCCATATGATTTGGATTCCCTGAATGTTATCTATAAAAATAGGTGACACGAAGCAAATAGAAAAGTGCCCGGTCCGATTCGGGGTTTTCTCGGCCTGCGATTACGGGATCCGATTACGGGATCAATACGGACTTTTCTTCCTGCATGCGAAGAGCAGACTCCGCACGCCACCCTCTTCCGACTGCTTGAGCACGTCGAATTCACCATTGCAGGTAGCACGCGCGTTGTCGGTGCAATTGCTCCACCCACTCCCGCTCGTGCATTGCACCAGCGTGGTCGGGCGCCCATCCGACGTGAACAGCGGGGCACTGCCACCGCACCCTCCGAGCGCCGCCAACAGAGCAATCGCCCCGGCCTGCCTCCACCACGATCCAGGCCGCCGACAGACCGACGCAAGCATGTGTTTCATTGTTCTTTCCGTCAACCCTTTTTTGAATGCCGCGAGTATGCCATGCGCCCAAGCATTCGCGTCAATCGGGCACGCGGTCCGGCCGCGCGCGGGTCTTGTACGGCAGGCTCCGGCGCGGATCGTCGGTGATGCGAACGAACACCTGCTCGACGTCGGGCAGCGCCTCCAGTGCGCGAGCCAATGCCGCGCGATCGAACGACGCGTTCGCGCATCCTTCGACATAGATGAAACGCCGCTGCACCGTGATCCAGAGACTCGTGCCTTCCAGTCGCGCGCTGCCGGTGAAATGTGCTTTCGCTGCATCGGCGATCGGCGCGTCGTACAGGTAGGAATTCGGCTTCGTGCAACGGTGAGCCAGCCAGCACGTCGTGCCACGCTCGGCGCGATAGTGTGCGTCGTCCGCCATTTCGGCCTTCGTCATCCACGGCCCGAGCGGCAGCGGGCATTCGGCGAAATCCTGCGACAGCGCAACGAACGGATCGTTGTACCAGTTGCGCCGCGCCTGCGGTTCGCCGGCCGCATCGGTTTGCGCGAGCGCGGGCGCCGCGAGCGTCGCGGCCAGCCACCACGCGATCCAGGTTCGCTTCATCGTCGCCTCCTTGCGTTCGGCAGCGCCGGCACACACGACGCTACAGTTCGATGCCCAACGCCGCCAGCTTCTTGTAAAACGTCGCGCGGCCGATGCCGATGCGCGCAGCCGCGTCCACCACCTTGCCGTTGCACGCAGCGAGCGCGTCGGTCAGGAATTGACGCTCCCATGCTGCCAACGCATCCGCATACGACTTCGCATCCGCAGCAGGCGGCGCCCCCGCGTCGCGCGTCTCCTGCAGCGCCGCCGAAGGGTGCGCTGGATGCGCTGGATGCACTAAGTGCGCCGGCGGCATCGCGTCGGGCGCCGCACGCGACGGCCCGAGGAACGGCGCTAGCGCCCGGGCGTCGATCACCGATCGGTCCGACAGCATCAACGCGCGTTCGAGCGTGTTGCGCAGTTCGCGAACGTTGCCGGGCCACGGGTGCGCGCACAGCATCCGCAGCGCGTCGTCGGTCAGCTCACAGTGCGCGGCGCGTCCATGCTGCGCGGCAAGCTCCTCGAGCGTTGCGTAGACGAGCGCCGCGATGTCGGCCGCGCGCTCGCGCAGCGGCGGTGCGTGAATCGTCAACACATTGAGCCGGTAATAGAGATCCGCACGAAAGCGCCCGGCGGCGACGAGCGCCGGCAGGTCGGCTGATGTCGCTGCGATGATCCGCACGTCGGCGCGCACGATGCGGTTCGAGCCGACCGGCTCGAATTCCTTGTCCTGCAGCACGCGCAGCAGCTTGCCCTGCAGCGACAGCGGCATGTCGCCGATTTCGTCGAGGAACAGCGTGCCGCGGTCAGCCAGCTCGAACTTGCCGACCCGCCCCTTGCGATCGGCGCCGGTGTAGGCGCCGGGCGCCGCGCCGAAGAACTCGGTCTCGAGCAGCGTGTCGGGAATCGCGGCGACGTTGACAGTCACGAGCGGCTGGAGCGCACGCGCCGACGCCGCGTGGATCGCATGCGCGAGCAGCTCCTTGCCGGTACCGGTCTCGCCGAGCAGCAGGACCGGTGCATCGACCTGCGCGGCGCGGCGCGCCTGGCGCTTGGTCTCGAGGCTCGCCGCGCTCGTGCCGACGAAGCTCGCGAACGTGTATTTCGCGCGGCGCGCCTGCGCGAGCGAGCGCTGTGTCGCGATCAGTTGCTGCTGAAGCTGCACGTAACGGGAAAAGATCGGCGTGAGCGTCTTCAGTTCGTCGAACAGCGCGAAGCCGATTGCGCCGACCGTCTCGCCGGCGTCGTTCTTCAGAGGCAGGCGGGTCACGACGAGCGGCTCGCGGCTCGTCTCCATGATGTCGAGCAGGATCGGCTGCCCGGTCGACACGACTTCGCGCATCAGGCTGTGCGGGATCACCGCCTCGCAATCGAGGCCGATCGCCTGCTGCGGATTGGCGAAACCGAAGCGCGCCGCATAGCGCTCGTTTATCCACACGATCCGCGCGTCGCGATCGACGATCAGCGTGCCCGCGCTCGACCCTTCGAAGGTCCTGAACAGCGATTCGGCGCCGCGCCGCAGCAGGTCGCCGTAATCGACGGGCAGTCGGGCCCAGTCGTTCATCATCGTGTCGTCGTCTCCACGTATCGTTATCGGCTGTCTCCAGAACGAGACGGATTATCTCATTCCGGAGACAACCCGCAATACCTTGATCTGGCGCGCCCGGCACGCATTTCCGGCCTGGCCGAACGGACAATTCGTCTCCCTCTGGAGACGTTTTCTGTAGAATCGACTGACGATTGACCGGCGCGGGCCCGCCGGCTTCCGGCGGACGCACGTCCGGCGGTGCAATCCGGCCGATGGCACGAAACCTGCACGAACCTGAGCCGGTCCGCGGCGCGGCGCGCCGCACGACCGAACAACAACCAAAGCCATTAGGAGACTCCCTTGTCTTTCGTGATCGTCCTCGCCGCGCTGGCGTTCCTGATGTTCGCCGCATACCGCGGCTACAGCGTGATCCTGTTCGCGCCGATCGCCGCACTCGGCGCCGTGCTCATGACCGATCCGGCCGCCGTCGCGCCGGTCTTCTCCGGCATCTTCATGGAGAAGATGGTCGGCTTCGTCAAACTGTACTTCCCGGTGTTCATGCTCGGCGCGGTGTTCGGCAAGGTGATCGAACTGTCCGGCTTCTCGGAATCGATCGTCCACGCCGCGATCCGCTATATCGGCCGCTCGCGTGCGAATGCGGTGATCGTCGCCGTGTGTGCGCTGCTCACCTATGGCGGCGTGTCGCTGTTCGTCGTCGTGTTCGCGGTCTATCCGTTCGCGGCCGAGCTTTACCGCCAGAGCAACATTCCGAAGCGGCTGATGCCCGGCGCAATCGCGCTCGGCGCGTTCTCGTTCACGATGGATTCGCTGCCCGGCACGCCGCAGATCCAGAACATCATCCCGACCACGTTCTTCAAGACGACTGCGTGGGCAGCCCCCGCGCTCGGCACGATCGGTTCGGTGTTCATCGTGATCGTCGGCCTGTCGTATCTCGAATGGCGCCGCCGCTCGGCGATGGCGAAGGGCGAAGGCTACGGCACGTCGCTCGTGAACGAGCCCGAGCGCGTCGAGGCGACGTCGCTGCCGAATCCCGCGCTCGCGATCCTGCCGCTGATCCTCGTCGGCGTGTCGAACTTCACGTTCACGAAGCTGATCCCGACGTGGTACGGCACCGCGTCGTATACGGTCACGCCGGAGGTGCTGCCCGGCGTGCATACGCCGGTGACGACGTCGATCAAGACGGTCGTCGCGATCTGGTCGGTCGAGGCTGCACTGCTGCTCGGCATCCTGCTCGTCGTCGCCACCGCGTTCCGGCGAGTCAGCGACCGCTTCGCGGCCGGCTCGAAGGCCGCGGTCGGCGGCGCGCTGCTCGCCGCGATGAACACCGCGTCCGAGTACGGCTTCGGCGGCGTCATTGCCGCGCTGCCGGGCTTCCTCGTCGTCGGCGATGCGCTGAAGAGCATTCCGAACCCGCTCGTCAACGCGGCCGTGTCGGTCAGCTCGCTCGCCGGCATCACCGGCTCGGCATCGGGCGGCATGAGCATCGCGCTCGCCGCGATGTCGGATCTGTTCATCAAGGGCGCGCAGGCGGCCAACATTCCGATGGACGTGCTGCACCGGGTCGTCGCGATGGCGAGCGGCGGCATGGACACGCTGCCGCACAACGGCGCGGTGATCACGCTGCTCGCGGTGACGGGCCTCACGCACCGCGAGTCGTATCGCGACATCTTCGCGGTCACCGTGATCAAAACGCTCGCGGTGTTCTTCGTGATCGCGGTGTATTACACGACGGGCCTCGTGTAACGACATTCGACGACATTCGCCGGGCTGCCGCCCGGCATCTCCCGTCACCGGCCGCGTCAGCGGCCGGCTTCGTTTCCGCCAGCCGGCCAGCGCACACGCTGCGCGAACGCGTTCCGGCCCCGGCGGCCACGCTCGCCAACCGGCTTCCATCGCGCTCGGCCACGCCCCGGCCGATACGCAGCGCCGCGCGCATTGTTGTTTACGGCGGAACACTGCGTTGGGTGCCGCGCCATTTATGGTGCTTCGGGCGCGGCCTACACTGGCTTCCACGACCGACACGACATCGTGTCATCAGGAAACGTGGAGGTAACGATCATGAAATCCCTGGTCCGCGCACTTGCCCTGGCCCTGACCCTCTCTGCCCCGCTCGTCGCTCACGCGCAATCGAACCAGCCGCTTACGCGCGCACAGGTTCACGCCGAAGTGCTCGCGCTCAAGAAGGCCGGCTTCCAGCCGAGCGACTGGTTCTATCCCGCGAGCATCCTCGCGGCCGAAGCAAAGGTGGCCCAACAGAAAAACCCGTCGCAAGCCGACGGCTCCGGATACGGCAGCGCTCACGGCGCCGCAACGGAATCGGCGCAGTAATCCGGTATCCGAAGCGCCCCGTTACGACTTCCCGCGCGGCTTCCGGTCGCCGGCACGACGATGCGGTGCCGGACGGACGCGTCAGCGCGGCGCGATGCTCACCTTCGCGTACGACTCGCTTTCGATCTCGACCATTTCGGCGCAAAGCTGCAAGTGGGTGCCCGATGGTGCGTGACAGCGCACCTTCAGCACCGCCAGCACCTGCTCGGCCAGATCGCGCTTGACGTCGACGGACCGGCCGCTCAGCAGCGCCAGCTTCGCGTGTGCGAATGCGCGCGGCGCGCCGGTCGTCCCCACGACGAATTCGTCGAAACGCAGCGCGCGACTCTTGATGTCGGGCTCGTCGAAATGGCCGGACGCGACGAGCGCCTCGTTGAGCGCGATCAGCGTCGCCGTCGCGTCGAACCCGTCGAGATTGCAGGAATATTCAAGCGTCAGATGGGGCATGGTGTCGGAGTGTTGCAGAAGTTGAATGATGGCCGATGCGAATGCGCCGGACCGGCCCGCCAAATTGTGGGAGTGAGCAGGAATGCGCGATTTTCAGCCAGCGCAAACGTTGTCTATTAAACGCGCCATGCGTTCCGCATGTCAAATCATCCAACAATACAGCGCGCGCATATGTCGTAAACCGGATTGATTATCGAGCGGTTATCACCCGCCGAATTCAAATTATGCATTTCCACACGCCGGCCGGCACACGACGGCTCGTCAGGCCATCACCAGTCAATTGATACGGCCGCCTCTCATCGTATTAGAAAATTTTAATCATCTTACGCCTGCATTCGTCTCAATTAGCTACTCGGCATTCATGTATCCGTGTATAGTTTCGCCTTCAATAAAACTCGCACGTTCCCGCGCCCGGAATCGATCCGGTTGCGCGCCGGTATTCTTCGTATTCACGTGCGAATCAGAACGATTCACCGAATCCGGGGCGGTACGTGCGATGACACAGCCAGAAATCATCATTTCCACCGATGCGGTCGAGCCGTGCTTGCGCAATGATTTCTGGCGCGAAGTCACGTTTCCCGTATTCGACACCACGCCTGTCGACGGTACGACGAGCACGCCGCTCTGCGGCGCCATCCACAGCCGGCCGGTCGGCGGGCTGCTGATCGGCACGGTCAGCTTCAATGCACAGCGCTACCGGCGCGACCGGCGCGTGATCGCACAGGGCGGCCTCGATCATTACATGATCCAGATGCTGACCGCGGGAACGATGCGCGGCACGTTCGGCCGGCGCAGCGTGACAGCCGAACCGGGCGACATCTGCATCATGGATTTCACGCGGACCTTCGAGAGCCGCGTCGACACCGGCGCAAGGATGACGATGGCCGTGCCGCGCAAGGATCTGGAAAACGCACTCGGACGGCGCGACCTGCATGGCGCCGTGCTGAAGGCCGGCGCACCGATGACGCAACTGCTGATCGATTTTCTGCAAGGCCTGATTGCCGTATCGGCGCGCCTGTCGGCCAGCGAGGCGTTCGCCGCGCAGGGCGCGATGGTGTCGCTGCTCGCGGCCGGGCTCGCCGGACAGGACATCACGGGACACGCTGCGCCGTCGGCGCTCAATGAAGTGCTGCGCGAACGCGTGATCGAATTCATCGATGCGAACCTCACGCGTCCGGAGCTCGGCCCCGAGCTGCTGATGCGCCGGTTCCGGATTTCGCGCGCCCATCTGTATCGGGCCTTCACTGAAGACGGCGGCGTGGGCACGCTCATTCGTAACAAGCGCCTCGATGCGGCCTACCTGGCGCTCACGCATCATCGCGGGCGCGAACGTTCGATCACGGAGATCGCGACCGAGTGCGGCTTCTCCAGCAGCGCCCGGTTTCTGCGGGCCTTCCGCTCGCACTTCGGCTTCACGCCCAGCGACGCGAAGCGGGAAGGCGTGATGCCCGCGGTAGCGCCCGGCGACGGCTCGCATTTGCTGCAACGTCATTTCGCGAACTATCATTCGGCGCCGGCTACCGGATCGCGCGCTCAGGATTGACGCGCCATACGGTTCGCAATGACATTCTTCGTTGACGTCGAATCTTGACGTCAAATCGCCGACCCAATGCGCGTTCGAATCCGGATTCCGCAGGTCGTCTGCCGAAATGGGAAATTCCAATGGCATTCAGGAGACAAATCGAAACCTCCGTCCATTCATTTCAATAAGAAAGGATGTGAAAATAACGACACGGACGCACCCCGTGTCCGGTATTTTCTGTGCCATTCGCAAGCCACATTCGTGTGGCTTCTTTTTTTGGCCGAGCGGATGGCAACGACAGCGTTCCTGTCGATCAAGTGGCCGCTGAAACCGGACATCGCACGCAACGCAGCGCGCCACCCTTCGTCATACCGATGGTTATAGGCCACGCGTATCCGGCGTCGGCTTCGACGGCACCGCATGGCGCGCGAAGTGACCATGCAGGCGCGACAGATCGTGTGAGGCCGCCGTGCGTTTCGCTTGCCCCATCCTGACCTCGCGCGCCGTCATCCCGAAGCGCTGACGCATCGCATGCACTAACCGGTCGCCGCTCGAAAAGCCGTGGCGGAGCGCGACTTCCTTGATCGACTGCCCGCTCGACCGGGGATCGACGAGCGCCCGATACGCAAGATCGAGGCGGCGGTCGCGGATGAAACGCGCGACACCGCCGTCCGCGTCGAACACGCGGTACAAGTGTGCACGGGAAATGCGGAAGTGCGTGATCAGCGCTTCGGGGCCGAGATCGTGATCCGTCAAATGATCGGAGATGTACTGCACGATCCGCCTGCGCAGCGCGGCGCCGTGCGTCGCGAAGCGCTTGCCGTCCGCGTGCGGCGCATCCAGCAGCGCCGCGGCGAGCAGCGCCACCATCGCATCCTGCACCGCGATGGCCTGAGGCGCCGATACGTGCGCGGCCACCCGGTGCATGTCCATCAGATAGTCGGCAAGCAGGCGCGTGATTCCCCTGTTCGCGCTCAGCACCGCACCGTGCAGGTTCCGTCCGTCGGCCGCAAGCTCGAGCCCGTCGCGCGGCACGACGACCGCAAAGGACGCGCCCGCGTCCACGCGGCTGCTCAGCGGCTGGCCGAGATCGATCAGATAGATGTCGCCCGTGTGCGCACGCGCGTCGATGCCGTTGAAATTGCCGACGTGCGCGCCCGAATGCACGAACTGGACGATGTAATGGTCGAGGCCGCTCTGCTCGATCGTGCGGCGATCGCGTCGGTACTGTTGGGCGTTGACCGATGCGCGCCACAGCAGCATCTCGCCGAACATCCGCGACACGAGCGTACCGGCCAGTCGCGCGTCGCCGCGATCCGCAACCGGCGTCGTTTCCGCGATGGGCCGCGTCACGTCGCGCCAGTATTCATCCCGCAACGCGGGCTCGACCTGGTCGGTCGATAAAAAGACTTCCCCGGATGCCATGTTCTCCTCGCATTGTTCCTTGCGAATGTTGTTGTCGTGGAGCGCGAGTGGTGAAGGACGATGTCGCACGGTCGCCCGGCCGAAGGTCCACGGTCCGGCGCCGCGGGTGCGGCGCCGCAAGCCGTTGCCGGCAGGTGGGACGGGAGGGGCGGCGGTCGCGATCGCCGGGCAGCGGGTTGCAACGGCTGCCGGGATGCGCGACGGACCACCAGCAACGAGATTGTTCCGCCGATCCGGCGTTGCAACCTTTGCTGCAGCGTCCGCGGATGTTGCTTGCCCGGACGGGCACGCAACATCCGCTAGCCACGCACGCGATGAAAGTGCGTCGTCACGAGACAGCTTGCGTCAGAACTGGTAGCCCGCGCCAACCACCGCGCCGAAGTCCGAGCGCGTGTTGCCCGTAACGGACGCCTTGACGACCCACTTGTCGTTTTGCGTCACATACGAGTAACCCGCCGCGAAGCCTTGCTGGCCACGGTAGTTCGCCGTTGCTGCCGACACCATCGAACGACCCGGCGCCGTCGGTTGCGGAAGACCGGCAACCGCCATCGCCGATGCAACGCCGCCCAACATGTCCTTCTTGACGGTGTTCAGGTCGTTGTACACCTGGCCGACGCGCTGATCCGTGTAGCTGCGCGATGCCGCCGACGACGCCGCGACGTTGTCGTTCAGCTGCTGCACGTTCACCGCATCGGTCGGCGCCGTACCGGCCGCAACGTTGGTGACCTGACGCTCATTGCCCTTCGCACCGACCGAGAACGAGTTGTCGCGATCCGCGACCGAGCCCTGGCCCACCGCCACCGAGTTCTTGCCGGTTGCGGTTGACGTCGACCCGAACGAGCCCGCATCCGCACGCGCGATCCAGGTCGTATTCGCATCGGTGGCTGCAGCCTTGATGTCCTGATTGGTCTTGACGTCCTTGAGCGCGTTGTTGAGCTGGCCGACGTTCACCGCATCATTGCTGTTGACGCCCGCTGCAACACCCGTCAGCACGCGATCCGCGTTCGAACCGTTGGCGAAGTTCACCGACGTACCGCCCGTCCCCGCGCCGACCGTGATCTGGCCGTTCGGATCCTGCTGCTGCACGAGGCCGGCCTTGCCGTTCGTCACGTTGGTCACGTTCTGCTGCAGGTTCGTGATGTCGGTCGTGTTCTTCGTGACTTGCTGATTCGTCGCGTAGAGTTGCGAACCGTTCACCGCGTCCGTGCTCGTTGCGCTGAGCGTACCGGCCTGCACGTTCGTGATCTTCGTGCCACCCGATCCACCGCCGAGCGTGATGATGCTCTTCGAGCTGTCGTCGTACGTGACCGCCAGTGCTCCAAGCTGGTTGAGGCTCGACTGCACGCCCTTCAACTGCTTCACGTTCACCGCATCGGTATCGTCCACGCCCGCTGCGACGTTCTTCAGCACAACTGGCGAGGCCGTGTCACCACCGACGAGCGAAACGGAATTCAGGCGCTTGCCGTTCGCGTCCACGTCGTATTTCACGACATTCTTCACGGCCTCCCCGGTCTGGTTCGACACGTTCGTGATCTGCTGTTCAAGATCCGACTTCACGCCGAACAACTGACCGCCATTCACTGCATCAGTGCTGCCCGCCGCGACGCTGCCGTCGGCCACGTTGGTGATCTTCGTTGCCGCGCCGCCGCGCGCTGCGTTGTACGCGCCGATGCTCGGATCGAACTGCAGCGCGTCCTTCTGCAAGCCTGCGATCGCCGTCGTGTTGTTGACGATGTTCGTTTCGGCGTTGCTGATGCGCGTTTCGTGGTTCTGGATCGTCGTCGTGTTGCCCGCAACGCGACCGTCGATGTTGCTGAGCGCGTCGCCGACGTTGTTGAACGTACCGCCGCCGACGTCGTACTTCGGCGCATTGATCGAACCGTTCGTGTTCGCCGTTGCACCGCCGCCAAGCGCAGCCGCGACGCTGTCGGTCGAATAGCGCAGTTGCGAGCCGTTCACCGCGTCATTGCTGCCGACATAGACGCCGCCTTCCGCGACATTCGTCACGCGCACCGGAACGCCGCCGTTGCCGGCGCCGAGCGAAACCTGCCGCTTGCTCGAATCGTCGTACTTCACCGCGAGCGAATCGAGTGCGCCGACACCGGTTTTCACCGCGTCATTCAGCTGATCGACGTTGACCGCGTCGGTGCCCTTCACGCCTTGCGCAACGTTGGCGATCTGCTGCGGCGCAGCGCTTCCGTGGCTCGCGTCATACGCGCCGAGCGTCGCATTCCATTGCAGCGCATCCTGCTTGAGCGCCGAAATGTTGGTCGTGTTCGTCGTCACACGTTGGTCGATCGACGTGATCGTGTTGCCCTGCGTGCTGATCTGCTGTTGCAGATTGCCGGTTGCCTTCGACAGTTGACCGACGTTGACGGCATCGTTGTTCGCGACACCATCAGCCACGTTCGACAGCTTGACCGGCGCATGACCCGCGCCGCCAAGCGTGACCGTGTTCTTGTCGCTTCCGTCGTACTTGACGTTCAGCTTGTCCGCTTGCTGCAGGTTCGTGACGTTCGTGTTCGTCGTCGACAGATTGCTCGTCAGCGTCGACACGTTCGTCGTCAGATTGTCCACACGCGTCGTCTGCGTCGCGACGTTCTGGTTCGTCGCGTACAGCTGCGAACCGTTGACCGCATCGGTGCTCTTCGCGTCAAGCGAACCCGGCGCGACATTCGTGATCTTCACCGGGCCAGTTACCCCGCCGGCGAGCGTCACCGAGTTCACGCGGTTGCCGTTCGCGTCCGTGTCGTACACGACCGCGTTCTTCGTCGCCACGCCGACTTGCGTGTTGAGCTGGTCCTGCACCTGCTTCAGTTGTGCGCCGTTGATCGCGTCCGTGCTCGTGGTCGACACATCGCCCGCTGCGACATTCGTGATCTTCTGTGCTGAACCGCTGCCGTGCGAAGCATCGTATGCGCCAGCCGATGCCGACCATTGCAGCGCATCCTGTTGCAGCGCGCCGATGTGGGTCGTGTTCTGCGTGACTTGCCCGCCGATCTGCGTGATCGAGTCGCCCTGCTTCGCAACCGTCTGGTTGGTTGCGTACAGTTGCGAGCCGTTCACCGCATCGGTGCTCGTCGCCGACAGTTCGGCCGCCTTGACGTTCGTCAGCTTCGTGCCGTTCGGGCCTGCGAGCGTGACGGTTTCGAAACCTTCCGCGCCGTCATACTTGACGTTCCGCTTGTCGGCCGCCTGCAGGTTCGACACGTCCGTCTGCGTGCCGGCCAGGCTCGTGCTCAGGTTCGTGACGTTCTGGTTGGTCGTGCCGAGCGACGTGCTCAGGTTGGTCACATTGCCTTGCAGGTTGGTGATGTTCGTCACCGCCGACGACAGCGACGTCTGGATCGGCGAAATCGCACCGTTCAACTGACCGACGTTGACCGCATCGTTATTTGCCACACCGTCCGCAACGTTGTGCAGGCTTACCGGGGCGCTCGCACCCTGGCCACCAAGCGTGACGCTCGTGTGCGCGTCGTTGTCGTACTGCACCGCATTCTTCGTGGCCTCGCCGATCTGGCTGTTGATCGTCGTGCTGAGGTTGCTGATCTGCGTATTGACGTTGTTCGTCACGCTCGTGCTGAGCGACGACAGGCCGCCGTTCAGCTGGCCGACGTTCACCGCGTCGTGCACATCCTTGCCATCCGCGACATTCTTGATCGTCGTGCCGTTCGTGCCCTGCAGCGTCACCGTATCGAAGCCCGACTGGCCGTCGTACTTCACGTTGCGCGTATCCGCCTGTTGCAGTTGCGTGATGTTCGACGTGGCCGTGCTCAGCGACGTATTGAGGTTCGTGACGCTCGTGTTCAGGTTGTTGACCGTCTGATTGGTCGTGCTGAGCGAGGTCTGAAGGTTCGTGATGTTCTGGGTGATCGGTGCAACCGCGGTGCTGATGCCGCCGTTCAGTTGCTTGACGTTCACCGCGTCCGTGTCGGCCGTGCCCGCCGCCACGTTGTGCAGCGCGACCGGCGACGTCGCGCTCGTGCCGCCGAGCGTCACGCTGTCGTGCGCGCTGCTGTCATATTGAACCGCATCCTTCGTCGCATTGACGATCGACGTGCTCAGCGACGAGCCGACGTTGGTGATCTGCGTGTTGACGTTGTTCGTCACGCTCGTGCTGAGCGACGACAAACCGCCGTTCAGCTGGCCGACGTTCACCGCGTCCGTGTCGGCAACACCCGCCTTGACGTTGCTGATCGTCGTGCCGCCGCTGCCGTCGAGCGAGACTGCGGTATGCGTGCTGTCCGTGTACTTCACGTTCAGCTGGTCGGCCGCTTGCAGGTTGGTGATATTGGTCGTCGCCGTCGACAGCGACGAGTTGAGGTTCGTGATCTGGCCGCCGACCGTCGTGCTCAGGTTCGTCACGCGCGAATCGACGTTGTTGATGCTCGTCGTCAGGCCATCGTTGACCGACTTCAATTGCGAAATGTTGACGGCATCCGTGCTGTCCACGCCAGCCGCGACGTTCTTCAGCTGACGTTCCTTGCCGACCGCACCGAACGAAACCGCGCCGCCAACCGGCGCGGCCGTGCCGCCGAACACCGGCTGGCTCGTGTTGTTGTTCGCGCCGACGCTACCCGAGCCGATCGCAATCTGATTGTCGCCGTTCGTTTGAGCGCCCGCGCCGATCGCGACGGACTGCGTGCCGCCCGCGCGCGTCTGCGTGGCTGCGTCGTACGATGCGCCGCCCGACACGCCGTCGCTCGTCGTCGGATTGGCGCCGCCGATTGCGACCGAGCGGTCGCCTTGCGCGAGTGCCGAATGACCGAGTGCAATCGAGCTCTTCCCATGCGCATCGGCGACGTTGCCGAGCGCCATCGAATAGTCGCCGATCGCGGCCGATTGACGACCGATCGCGAGTGCCGTGTTGCCTTGTGCGAGGGCGACCGTGCCGATTGCCGTCGCCGAGTTGGCGATCGCCTGCGCGCCCGTGCCGATCGCGGTTGCGCCACCGCCGTTGCCGCTGGTGTCCTTGCTGTTCGCGTTGGCCCGATCGCCGATCGCGATACCGCCGGCGCCGGCTTTCGAGTTATTGCCCGCGGTATAGCTCGCGGTGCTCACCGCGACATACTGGCCGCTATTCGTTGCGACGCAAAGCGGGTTCGAGCCGTCGATGCACCCCCCGTTGAGCGCGTTGTCCGGATTGCCGCGGTTGACGAAGTTGATGCTCTGTTGTGCATGAACGATACCCGCGCTCATGATGCCGACACCGGCGAACATCGCCGTCACGAGCATCGAAATCTGCTTCTTCTCCATACAGTATTTCCCCTTTTCCACGTTGCGTTGCATTGGTTGGCAATCAGTACTGCGAATCTTCACGGACTCTTGAAAAACACGGCAGCGATCGCTGATCGGTCTGGCACGAGAAAATTCGCCTGGAATCAGGGCGCAGCGGTTCCTCCGCGTCGACGCGGACGATCGCCGGCTCTCGGGTCGATTGCCGTGTTATCGGTGCCGCTCGCGCGGCCTTACGGATTTACTTTCGACGGTTTCGCCAGGCGAATGACGGATCGCTGACGAAGTCGATGGCAGACGGGACTATTTCCCCGGGCCATCAGGGCGCATGAGGTCGTTCACACGAACGATTGATTCGAGTTCCGGCGCAATCGCAATTGCGTTGACGACCTGCGCCATCCCGATGGCTTGCGGTCGAGCGCCGAATACGGACAGGATTTTCCGCGGCATTTTGATGCTTTCCCGTAGCAAATTGGTCTCTCTTCTCGCGTGCACGGCCTGCGGGATTTATTGCGTCCTTGAACGCCCCGCTTAATCTCGGCCGGCTCTGCTTTAATAAGTGTACGATCGTGACGAGTGGTCAGCCCTCGGTCGTCACCCACGTTCTATGCGATTGATGGCATTTGATGATTTCCGGAATCCGCCCACCCATGGATCGACCGGAATTAAATCAACTCATTTTTATCAAAATCGCGAACGGATTATAGCCACCAATTTTGAGACGGAATCTTCAGAAACCGTAAAACTTCCGCCAACTATTTGTCAAACATCGTCAAATTTTTCATTAAATTCGCTTATTTTTTGAAAAACCTTTTATTAGACGAATATGCGAAGAAACACGCAATCCGCGCCCCCCTCATCTTGTCTCATTTGATGCTTCGAAATGTCTCATTTCACGATTCGGGCACGCGAATCCGATCTGGCGAATTTGAATTCAATCCCGCCACACGCATTCGCGTTCCGGATCAGCGCATTCGTGCGAATCCGTTTCATGCACGATCGTGGCTCGATCATCGATCCCGCCCGGCAATGCTGCCGAACGGGCATCGTCATGCCGGCCCGCGACACCCATTGGAGAAGAGGAGAGATGCGCGCGCCGGCTCTGCGGACGACACGTGGCTTGCGCATGCATCGTCATTCGCCACCGGAGACCGTTGCGACGTGATTCCTGCCGTTACCGGAAGACGGCCGGGCCGTGCGCCTGAGCCGAGCCATGTGGCAAGTGCTGACGTACTCGCCGTCGCGCAGCGCGAAGTCCGGCGACTCGCCCTCGATCCGGAAGCCGTGCTTCTCGTACAGTGCGATCGCCGCGCGGTTGTCGGCGTACACGGTCAATTCGATGCGCGTCACGTTCAGCCAGTTTTCCGCCAGATCGATCGCGGCGGCGAGCAGCCGGTTGCCGATACCGCGCCCGTGATGCAACGCGTTGACCATCAACCCGAACCCCGCGACGTGGCGCCGGCGCGGATTCTGTTCCGGATCGAGCCCGAGATGGCCGACCACCTCGCCGTCGAGTTCGGCGACGAGGCTGAATCCCCGCTCGCGTATGTTGTTGATGCGTTGCGTCCATTTTTCGACGGACGGAAACGGCAGCTGCAGCGTGTTCGCATAGACCGCGGGGTGCGCGGCGATCTGGCGGATCGCTTCGATATCCTTCGTCTCGGTGTGTCGGATCGTGATGTCGGCCATGATGGTCTCGGGTGGAAGCCGCACGCGGCTACCCTGGATCGGGCGTCGCTGCCGTGCCGGGGAAAGCTTCGAGCTTAGCCGAATTCATCTATTTGTCATACGAATGTTCGTATCACGGTGACCTCGATCCGGAACGACGGGCTGCGGGCCGGCATAGGCGATCCCCGAACACCAAACCTCAGAAGGATCGCCGATGCCGCCCTTATTTTTCCTCTCTCGAAAATGCTCCGTGCATGACGCCTGTTCGCGTTAAACTCCGTCAAGCTGTTTTGTAAAAACGACATCTCCGCCATAACGGCGCCAACGATACGAGGATAGGTTCGATGCGCACCACCGGCTCATCCGGGGCAATGACCTTGCTCACCGAACACGACCCGACCGACGGTCGCGAGCTGCGCTCGTTGCGGCTCGAAGCAACCAGCGACGGCAAGAGCGTGCTGTTGATCGATATTGACGAACGCAAGCCGGGCATCCATCGCGAGGTCCGCTACGAAATCACGCCCGCCGAGCTGATCGCGGCGATCCGTTCGCAAGGCGCCGAGCTGCCCGGCGAGAGCCACGGCGCTGCGTCGCTCGCACGCAGCCCCTCCTGACCCGCCAGGATCGGTGAGCCACGCCCGATGCGCCGGCTCACCGACGCATTCGCCCGTCCGCTGATCTCCGTTCATTCCCGCTCCTTCACGGTACTTCCTGCTTTTTCCTTTTCCCGCCGCTGTCTTGAAAATGGCCGATAATCGGCTCATCTACGCATTTTCAGTGCGCCTCCCTTTTCAGCAGTCGTCATGCTCCGTGACCTCGTCGCCCAATATGGGCCGCTTCTCGTGTTCGCCAACGTGCTCGCCGCCGCAATCGGCCTGCCGGTGCCGGCGATGCCAACGCTCGTGCTGTTCGGCGCGATGGCCGCGCTGCATCCGGACATGATCGGATCGCAGCTCGTGACGGTGCTGGCGCTGTCGGTGCTCGGCGCGCTGATCGGCGACACGATCTGGTACGTCGCCGGACGCCGCTACGGCGGCACGACACTGAAGACGATCTGCCGGCTGTCGCTGTCGCGTGACAGCTGCGTGAGGAAAACCGAGCGCTTCTTCGGTCGCTACGGCGTGCGCGTGCTTGCGGTCGCCCGCTTCATCCCGGGGCTGTCGCTCGTGTCGGTGCCGATGGCCGGCGCGCTCGGCACGCGCTACCGCACGTTCGCGGGCTACGACGCACTCGGCGCGGCACTGTGGACGATCGTCGGTCTGGTCGCCGGCGTCGTGTTCCACCAGCAGATCGACTGGCTGTTCGCCGGCGCGAGCCGGCTCGGCCACGCGGTGCTGCTGGTCATCGCCGCGCTGCTTGTGCTGTACGCGGCGGTGCGCTGGATGCGCCGCCGCGCGCTGCTGCGCCAGCTCGCGCATGGGCGGATCGGCGTCGACGAACTCGATGCGCTGCTGCGCGACCCGGCCGCGCCGGTCGTCATCGACGTGCGCTCCGCCGAGCACCGCAAGCTCGATCCGTTCGCGATTCCCGGCGCGCAGTTCGCCGACGAGCGTCAGATCGGCGACATCGCCGCGCGTTATCCGCTCACGCAAAAGTTCGTTGTTTACTGCTCGTGCCCGAACGAAGTGTCGGCCGCGCTGATGGCGAAGCGCCTGGCCGACGCGGGCTTCACCGATGCGCTCGCGCTGCGCGGCGGCCTCGACGCATGGCGCGACACGGGCCGCCAGCTCACGTCGCTTGCGAACGACACTCCGCGCGCGGACGACAGCGTTTCAGGAATGCACAAGCCGGCCTGAACGCCGGGCGGCGGTGCGATTGCGTCAGACGCATTCGATCAAAACATCTTTGCATCGGGCCGTTTCGCAGCGAAGTCGACATTGGTGGGCTTCGATCCGACACGCACCTCGCACGCCATCATTGCGCAACGCCCGACTCGCGGCCAGCGTCCCATTGACAAGGACATTCGTGCGGACACTCCGGAAGGACGTCGATTTCTACGTGTCGTCCGTTGTCCCGAATACCTGTCACACCACTAGGGCGGTGGACTCTCGCATTCATATCGACAGATGCCGTGCCAAGACCGAACGATGTCAAAAATTGACGGACATTTTCCGCGCGTCGCTTGGCTAATACAGCTGCGGCCTCTTCACCCGACTCCGCAAGACCGCCGATAGATGCGCGGTCGAGGCTCGTATATCTGACCCGGAGGTCGCTCAACCAATTCGCCAATCGCAGGATCTCGTTGTTCGATATTTCGGCCGAGTTCCTTTCAAAGGACACATCCCACGTGCGCACGGGAGAACAGGCCGACGCGCAAGATACAGCGCCGGTCAACAACATGCAAACCAAGAGTTTCTTCATTGTCCACGACTCTTCCGATCACTCCGGTTGCCCCCGAAGTCCACATCCGTAGTCCCGGTCTAGTCGTCGTAAATCACGTACCCCACGAGACTATCGGCGTTCTCGATTGCAAGATGCGGATGCGTTCTCGCAAAACTCAAACACGCTCGCATCGTATATCGGTGATCCTTGGAGCCGAACGTATCAGCAAAATGTGTGCATTCGTGAATCAGCGTTGAAAGCATGGAATCTTTCGTGCTTGAAACCGCCCGCATTTCACAAAAATTCGGGTGGATGCTAATTGTATGCGTCGCGGTATCGGGACCGCAGACGTGCGCGACCACACCGTCAGGATGCTTGTTGTTCGGCATGCAACCGAGATACCGATCAATGTCGGCGGAGCGCCGGACAAAGTTCATTGGTCCTAGATCGCGCATGACCCGATTCAACGCCGCGAGACCTTTAAGCAAATGCTGTCGTTTCGCTTCATCGTCAGAACCGAACCATACTGCCACATGTTTGCGCTCCAACACGCCCCATCTCTGCAAATCGTTGCAGCCGACCATCGATCACCTGAACTGCGCGATCACGCAACGACAAAACAGTTCGCCGAAATTCGGCATCTGTCATGTTCGGACAGATAGGGGGACCATCGAGAGTCAAGAAAACATCAACGATCGAATTTGGCGTCGTGTTAGTCACACCTCGTCCCACCTCAAGCCACTCCACGTCACTCATTCGAACTCCGTTGCAGATTGCATTGATTGAAAAATTCGAATCACTAACGCCCACCCACAATCGAGTGACGTCCAGAAAACGACATCCGTCAGATTCGATCGTGTGCGATCTCAAAGATCAGCGAACGCGAGTCGGCTAGCACGATTCGCTCGGTATTCCCGAGGGAATCCGTCACACCGCGCGAAATCTCGCCTGACTCACTTCTGATCCGATAGTGGACGTTCGCGAGCGGCAGGTGAGTTCGCCGATCACGCAACCTGAATTGTTCGTCATATTGCCTCGACGCCATCGTCCACGATGATGCCCATGCTTCGGTAGCGCCTTCCACATGGTCGCCTTCGTCGACATATGTGAAGCAACGCGCGTAAGTCGCAATGATCCGCGGCGGGCGTTCGCATTGGCAGCGCACCAGGTCTCCGCCGAATGCTCCCTGCGCACCCAGCCTTTCGTTGTATTCACGAAGATGATTCGGTGCGCCGGGCGCCGCAACGATCACGCCAACCGACTTACACGCATCGCACCATGCTTCCTGCCCGAGATAGGTTTTCTCTCTGAGCAAACCGTCCGGCCCCTCAATGGTCCAGTCGGACGTTCCTTCGATTACCTTGCTGCCGGCTCCGCTATCCAGCGGATCTCCCGCGACTACCGCATAAAATGTCGACATCTCGCCCTCGTCTTTGGTGTTTGATCCGGAGGTCGCTAACAATGTCTCGTCCACTCATCCCGAAGATGCATTGCCAAACCAGACACTAAAACCGATACATACGATCCTGAAATTGATATGCGATGCAAACTATCAGGCAAAAACGAAGGTGCGGTCTATAGGACTATTTCGAAATTTCGTGACTCCGACGTCGATGTTTGACATTCATGCGCTATAAACTCGCGCAGCCATTCGTCGTCTTCTACTCATACCCGATTGATGGGTCGGGCGCGCCGATGGCGAAGCGCCTGCTCGATACCGACTTCACCGTCGCACTCGCGCGTCGCGGCAGTCTCGACGTATGGCCCGAGTCGCTCGCGGACGATGCCTTGGAGGAAGGCTGCTGGGAGATTGGGAGACGCGCCGCCTGTCGACGACGCTGTCGCCGGTCTGCACAAGCCGGCCTGAACGCCCGGCGGCGGACAAAGTTTAGGGGGATAGGGACCGGACATCACTTCCGGATCGAGGGGATCGTAGCGCAGCGTTGTCCACTCGAGGTTTTCGGCCTTAACGTACTTTCCGCCCTTCAGGTTGTGTAGCGTGGGTCCACAGGTGCTGTGGGCGAAGACACATCCACCAGCGCACCACTGGCATCCAGAAGCAACATTCGACGCTGCCCGTAGGGCAAATCTCGGGGGGCTTCGAGTATGTCGAGTTTCAGCTCTTTCGCTGCTGCGAACAGGTGCTCGACGTCGTCCACAACAATCGTGATTATCACGCCTTGCGGCAACTTCTGGTGCCCGTTCGGAATGAATTCGCTGGTGCGTGCCATGACCCCCAGTTGCCCACCCGTTGGCGCTCTCATGCTGACGAACCAGTCAGCCTCGAACTCGACCTTGAAACCCAGGAGCCCTTCGAACAGCCGCCGCGTGGCGTCAAGATCGTCAGTCAACAAATTGGTCATCATTTGTTCAACTCCGCAATTGATATGCGGTGCCAACTATCAGGCAAAATCGAAGGCGTGGTCTATAGGATTAGTTCGAAATTTTGGAATTCTGCGTCGACGTTTTTGACATTCATGCGCGATAAGCTCGCGCAGAAATTCGTCGTCTTCTATTCATACCCGATTGACGGGTCGGACGCGCCGCCTGTCGACGGCGCTGTCGCTGGCCTGCACAAGCCGGCCTGAGCGCCGGCTGCGTGACGCGCGCCGCCACCGCCGCGCGCGTGTCTTCCGCCGATTTCCCGCTGATCGATCAGAACGCGTTCAGCGGCACGTTCACGACGAGGCGATATTCGCGGTTCGTCGCATCCGAGTAGTGTGCGGAGCCGTTGTGCCACATCGCGATGAACGTGACCTTCGTATCCTTCAGCTTGCCGCTCTGGAACGTATACGACGGGATGAAGCCGAACTCGTGGTGACGGCCCTGCACCGGCGCGCCGTTCGCCCAGTAGATGCTCGACTTCGACGGATCGGCCGCCGCGCCCGCGCTCGCGTCCGCACCCCAGCCCGTCACGCCCCACAGCATCGCCTTGAAGCCGGGCAGGCCTGCTTCCTTGCCGTAGAACGTGTAGCGCAGCTGCAGCGACTTTTCGTGCGGCGCGTTGTAGTCGACGTCCATCGAGTTGACGAGGAAGATGCCGTTCGTCTCGTTCAGGTAGTCGAAGAACTGGTCGCCGAGCACCTGCTGATAGCCGAGCAGCAGCTCATGCGCGCCATGCTGGGCGGCCACCGACAGGCTGTACGCGTTGTTGTTGATCTTGCCCTGCAGCGCATCGCCCGTGTCGTGCGTCGAGTAGACGTTTGCGAAGCCGGTCCACTTGATCGACTTCGAATCGCCGATGCTGTGCTTCAGCGATGCATAGTACTGGTGCCACACGTCGTCGGCCTGGTTCGCATACAGTGCGAGCTCGCCGTTCGGCGAGTAGTCCCACGTGCCACCGACATAGGTCAGCCGGTTGATGCGCGTGCCGCCATACTGCGTCGTCAGGTTGGTCAGCGTCGTGTGGCCGCGCGCGTCGGTCTTCGTGAAGCTGCCCGCCTCGAGCATCACGTTCTTGAATTCGTTGCTGACGATCGTCGTGCCGAGGAACGTCGGCGGCAGCGCGCGGTTGTCGTGCTGCTCCATGAACGGGTTGTCGACGGCCTGCAGACCGTACTTGATCACCGTGTTCGAGATGCGCATCTTCACGTCGTAGATGCCGGGGTACGCCCACGCGAGCTGGTTCGAGCCGCCGCCGCCCTTCGCGATGTGCACCATGCTGCCCGCACCCTTGCCGCCGTCGAGCTTCAGCGCCGCATACAGCGACGCGTCGAAGCCGATGCCGATCAGCCCGGTCGTGTAGCCCGATTCGAAGTTCGCCATCACGCCCTGCACCCACGCATGGCGATGCGGCCCGCCCTTGCTGTCGAGCACGTCCGCGTAGTTGCGGAACAGGAAGTTCAGGTGACTGTCCGCAATGAAGCCCTTCGACTTCGATTGTGCCGACGGCTCGTCAGGCGGCATGACTGCCTGCTGCGCTTCCGCGTTGACCACCGCGTTCGGCGTCGTTGCCTGCGCAACGGTCGTGCCCGGTGCGGCCTGTGCCACCGTCAGCGGCGCGGGCGCCGCGTCGTCTGCGTAAGCCGCGCCCGTCATCGAGACGCCGGCCAGCGCCGGCAATCCCCACGCAAGCAGCATTTTCGATGCGTTTCCGATCGTCCTGTGTTTTTTCATCGTGGTTCTCTTATTGTGTTGATGTCGTTGTGCCGGTCGCGATCCGCTTCCGGCCCCACCCCGGCCGCCCTGCTAAGGACGTGCCTGTACCCGCGGCGCGAAGATCATTCGCGCCGCACTTACCCCTGTTGACCTGCCTGGTTCTTGTGGCTGCGTCAGTCCGCGCCTGCGCGGATGCACGCGACGCGTGCTGCCGAGCCGCGCCGCACTTCCGGACGCGGAACGTCCTGTGCGCACGCGTCGACCGCAACCGGACAGCGCGTGCGGAACGCACAGCCCGACGGCGGATTCAGCGGCGACGGCATCTCGCCCGCGAGCAGCATCGGCCGCCGTGCGCGTTCGCGCGCCGGCTCCGGCGTCGGCGCCGCGTCGAGCAGCGCCCGCGTGTACGGGTGCTGCGGCACGCGATACACGTCCTGCCGCGTGCCGAACTCCATCACGCGGCCGAGATACATCACGAGCACGCGCTGGCTGATCGCCTTCACCACCGCGAGATCGTGCGCGACGAACAGATAGGACAACGACAGTTCGCGCTGAAGATCGCGCAGCAGGTTGACGATCTGCGCCTGGATCGACACGTCGAGCGCCGATACCGGTTCGTCGCAGATCACGAGCTTTGGCTCGCTGATCAGCGCACGCGCGATCCCGACGCGCTGGCACTGCCCGCCGGAAAATTCATGCGGATAACGCAGCAGGTGATGCGCGTTCAGCCCGACCCGCTCCAGCATCGCGACCACCCGGCGGCGCACCTCGGCACGGCCGATGCCTGGCTGATGCGTGATGAGCGGTTCCGCGACGATATGCTCGATCGTCATCCGCGGATCGAGTGACGCAAGCGGATCCTGGAAGATCATCTGCACTTCGCGCCGCATCGCGGTGCCGCGCAGATGATCGGGCGCGACCGTCTCGCCGCGCCAGCTCACGCTGCCGGCCGTCATCGGCACGAGGCCGATCAATGCGCGCGCGAGCGTCGACTTGCCGCAGCCGGATTCGCCGACGAGCCCGACGGTCTCGCCGCGCTTCACGTCGAACGACACGCCGTCGACCGCACGCAGCGTGCCTTTCGGCGACCACGGATAGCCGCCGAGCGGCACGCGAAAATGCACTTTCAGATCCTGGACGGACAGCAGCGCGTCCGCCGATCCACCCTGCTCGAGATCGATGACGCTCATCGCAGTCCTCCTGTCAATTCCGCCACCGGCCGGTGGCACGCACGCACCGCGCCGGCCGCGCTGTAGGTTTCGAGCGCCGGGCGCGCGTCGCCGCAATGGCTCTCCGCATACGCGCAGCGCTTCGCGAATGCGCAGCCGGCCGGCGCCGTGCCCGGCATCGGCGGGTTGCCGGGAATCGCGACGAGCGGCGCATCGTCGGCATCGGTCAGGCGCGGCAGCGCGTTGAGCAGGCCGATCGTGTACGGATGCGACGGCGCCGCGAAGATCGATTCGGCCGGCGCATATTCGACGGTGCGGCCCGCGTACATCACCATCACGTCGTCGGCGAGGCCCGCGACCACGCCCATGTCGTGCGTGATCAGCACGATCGCGGTGCCGCGCTCGCGGTTCAGCTCGCGCAGCAGGTCGATGATCTGCGCCTGCACGGTCACGTCGAGCGCGGTGGTCGGCTCGTCGGCGATCAGGATTTCCGGCTCCGACAACAGCGCCATCGCGATCATCACGCGCTGCCGCATGCCGCCCGAGAATTCGTGCGGATACATCCGGATGCGGCGCGCCGCGTCCGGAATGCGCACCGATTCCAGCGCCTCGATCGCGCGCTTCGTCGCTTCCTTGCGCGACAGCTTGCGATGCAGCTGCAGCGTTTCGGTCATCTGCCGCTCGATCGTCAGGAACGGATTGAGCGACGTCATCGGATCCTGGAAGATCATCGCGATCCGGTCGCCGCGCACGTTGTTCAGCGCGCGCGTATCCATCGCGAGCAGATCCTGGCCGCGATAGCGGGCCGCGCCGCTCGTCGTGCCGTTGCCGGCGAGCAGGCCGAGCAGCGCCATCACGGTCTGGCTCTTGCCCGAGCCCGATTCGCCGACGATGCCGAGCGTCTTGCCCGCTTCGAGGGTGAACGAGACGCCGCTGACGGCGTCGATCGGCGGCGCATCCTTGCGCGTGAAGCGCACGCCGAGGTTGTCGACTTCGAGTAGTGCGGCCATTTCAGCGATCCTTCGGGTCAAGCGCATCCCGCAGGCCATCGCCGACGAAATTCACGCAGTAGAGCGTCACGCACAGCAGCGTGGCCGGGAACAGCAGCAGCCACGGCATCGATTCCAGTTTCTGCGCGCCGTCCTGGATCAGCACGCCCCAGCTCGTCATCGGCTCCTGCACGCCGAGGCCGAGGAACGACAGCACCGATTCGGTCAGCACGATGCCCGGCACCGTGACCGTCGCGTACACGACGACCACGCCGAGCAGGTTCGGCACGATGTGGCGCAGCACGATCGACGCCGGCGACACGCCGATCGCGCGCGCCGCATCGACGAACTCGCGATTGCGCAGTGACAGCGTCTGGCCGCGCACGACGCGCGCCATGTCGATCCACGAGAACGCGCTGATCGTCAGCACGACGAGGATGAACGAGCGGCCGAACAGCGTCATCATCAGGATGGCGATCAACAGATACGGAATCGCGTACATCATGTCGACGATGCGCATCATCACCGCGTCGACGCGGCCGCCGGCGAAGCCCGCGGTCGCGCCCCACGCGACGCCGAACAGGCCCGACACGAGCGTGCCGAGCAGGCCGACCTCGATCGATACGCGGCCGCCGATCAGCGTGCGCACGAGCAGGTCGCGGCCGAGTTCGTCGGTGCCGAACCAGTGCTGGTTCGCCCAGGTCGGCGCGAGGCTGATCGACGCCCAGTCGCTCGCGGCCGGATCAGCCGTGAGCAGGAGCGGGCCAAGCAGGCACGCGAGCGTGATCAGCGCGAGCAGCACGAGGCTCAGGACCGCCGCGCGGTTATGCAGGAAGCGGGACATCGCGAGCGCCAGCGGCGTGCGCGAGCGCGGCGGCGTGTCGGCCTGCACGGGCAGGCTGACGATGGGAGTAGTCGGCGTCATGGTGCGCCTCGCTCAATAACGGATACGCGGGTCGAGCCACGCGTACGCGAGGTCGACCAGCAGGTTGAACAGCACCGCGCAGACGGTCGTCAGCACGACGAGGCCGAGCACCAGCGTGTAGTCGCGGTTGATCGCGCCGTTCACGACGAGCTGCCCGAGCCCCGGCAGCGCGAACACCGATTCGGTGACGACGGCCGCGGTGATCGACGAGATGCAGACCGTGCCGAACAGCGACACGACCGGCATCAGCGCGGGCTTCAGCGCGTGGCGCAGCACGATCGTCGAGCCGGGCAGCCCTTTCGCGCGTGCGGTGCGGATGTAGTTGCTCGACAGCGTCTCGATCATCGAGCCGCGCATCACGCGTGCGAGCAGCGACATGTTGATGAACGACAGCAGCACGACCGGCAGCACGCGGTACTGCCAGTCACCGTTGCCCCAGCCGCCGGCCGGCAGCCAGCCGTTGCCGGACGACGTCTTCAGCAGGATCGCGAAGATCCACACGAGCACGGGGCCGAGCACGAACGGCGGCACGACGTTGCCGAAGTTGCCGATCAGCATCACGACGCGGTCGATGAAGCTGTCGCGGCGCACCGCCGCGACGGTGCCGAGCAGCACGCCGCACCCGATCGAGATCGGGATCGAGATGCCGCCCACGCCGAGACTCACCGGCAGCGCCTTCTTCACCAGATCGTTGACCGACCAGTCGACGTAGCGGAACGACGGGCCGAGATCGCCATGCAGCAGCGCGTCGAGATACATCAGGTACTGCTTCCACAGCGGTGCGTCGAGGTGGTACTTCGCGTTCAGGTTCGCGAGCGTCGCAGCGGACAGCTGCTTTTCCGTGTCGAACGGACCGCCGGGCGTGAAGTGCAGCAGCAGGTAGCAGACGGTGACGACCGCGAGGATCGTCGGCACCGCCCACAACGTGCGTCTCAGTGCGTAGGCCAGCATGATCGCTCCGCTCAGTGCTTGATCAGGTACATGTCCTGCGAAGCACGCATGTCGATCACGTTCTTCAGCGAATAGCCGCCGACGTACGGCTTCACGAGACGGTCGGCCGAGTACTGGAACAGCGGCACCATCGGCGTGTCGGTCAGCGCCATGTCGTGTGCCTGCGTGAGCAGCGCGGCGCGCGCCTTGTCGTCGAGCTTCTGGTTGCCTTCCTCGACCAGCGCATCGGCCTGCTTGTTGCAGTAGCCGACGGTGTTCTGCGAGCTGCCGCAGCGGATCAGGTCGAAGAACGAC
The DNA here is from genome assembly GCF_017104785.1 of Burkholderia sp. Ac-20353. Taxonomy (NCBI): domain Bacteria; kingdom Pseudomonadati; phylum Pseudomonadota; class Betaproteobacteria; order Burkholderiales; family Burkholderiaceae; genus Burkholderia; species Burkholderia sp. Ac-20353. Next base: position 33,258 of record NZ_JAAGPL010000063.1, read on the forward strand.
ATCGCGTCGTTGTAGTCGGCGAACCAGCCGTCGCGCGCGATCTGCACCTTGCCGTCATGCCGCTGCTTCATCAGCACCTTGAACTCGACGTTCTCGAGCTTCGTGTTGATGCCGAGCTTGGTGCGCCATTCCGACGCCGCGAACAGCGCGACCTTCTTGTGCAGGTCGTTGGTGTTGTACGTCAGCGTGAACGACAGCGGCTTCGCGTCCGAATAGCCGGCCTCCTTCAGCAGGTTCTTCGCGGTCTCGACGCGCTTGGCCATCGGCCACGACGCCCAGTCCGGCGTGAACGGCTGCACGCCCTTCGTGCCGTTCGGCATCAGGCCGTACATCGGCTTCTCGCCGGCCTGCGTGAGCTTCGACGTCAGCACGTCGCGATCGAGCACCATCGACAATGCCTGGCGCACGCGCTTGTCCTTCAGCGCCGGATCGCTGTTGTTCAGGTAGTAGTAGTAGGTCGCGAGCTGCAGGCCCGGGCGCAGTTCGCCGCCGAACTGCTTGCTGACCTGCTGGAAGATCCCCGACGGGATCGAGTAGCTGTAGTCGATCTGGCCGGCCTGGTACATGCGCATCGCCGTCTCGTCGCTCTCGATCGGCAGGTACGTGACCTTGTTGATCACGACCTTCGGTGCGTTCCAGTACTTCGCATCCTTCGAGATCACGATGCGGTTGTTCGGCTGCCAGTCGACGAGCTGGTACGCACCGTTGCTGACGATGTTGCCCGGGCGCGTCCACGCGTCGCCGAACTTCGCGATATTGTCCTTGTTCACCGGCGCGAGCGGCACCATCGCGGTCAGCTCGGGGAAGAACGCGACGGGCACGTCGGTCGTCACTTCGAGCGTGTACGGATCGACGGCGCGCACGCCGAGCGTCGCAGGCGCGGCCTTGCCTGCGATGATGTCCTTCGAGTTCTTCACGAACTCGACGAGGATCGTGTACTTCGAGCCCGTCTTCGGATCGACGAGGCGCTGCCACGAATAGACGAAATCGGCGGCCGTCACCGGCTGGCCGTTGCTCCACTTCGCATCGTGGCGCAGCTTGAACACCCACGTGTCGGGCGACTTGCGCTCCCACGACAGCGCGACGCCCGGCACGACCTGGCCGGCCGCGTCGATGCGCGCGAGCCCTTCGAACAGGTCGAGGCCGATCGTGTTGCCGGTCCACGACTCGATATGAGCGGGATCGAGCGACTCGATTTCCGCAGGCACCTGACGCGTCAGGTCCTGCTGCGCGGCGAGCGCGACGTTCGACGGAACGGAAACGGCGTGTGCGGCGGACGTCGTCAGGGCGAGCGCGGCCAGCACGGCCGACATGGCATGCAAGGATTTCATCGTGGCAGTCTTTAGAAGGGTTCTTCGGTGCGCGAAATGCGGCGGATGCCGCGCGTTACGCGTGGGACGCTGACGGGCGCAGCGATTGAGGAGGCCCGTGTATCTCGTATGTCATCTTAGTATTCCTTACATTTCTTTCGACAGATACCCCATCGTCGAAACGAAGGAATACCTGTGCGTTAGAACAGCCTGGGGGTACCGACCCAGACCACCACCGCTTCGATCTTTCCGGTGTTGGCCCAGCTGTGCGGGACCGTCGACTGATAGTGCGCGCTGTCGCCGGCATGCAGGACGAACGTCTTGCCCTCCAGCGTCAACGACACTTCCCCTTCAATCACATACAGGAACTCCTCTCCTGCATGCGTCGTCACCTCCGACCGCTTCTGTCCCGGCGGCAGCCGCACGAGGATCGACTCGAGCTGACGCCCTTCCGACACGTTCGTCAGCCGCGCGAACAGGTTGGCCGAATCGGCGAACCCGAAAAAGCGCAGCTGGTCTCCTCGGCAAACCGAACGCTCCTCGCTCGGCGTGTCGACGAAGTACTGCACCGTCACACCGAGCGCGTGCGCGATACCTGCAAGCGACGTCAACGACGGCGATGCGAGCCCGCGCTCGACTTGCGACAGAAACGGTTTGGAAATACCCGCGGCCGTCGCCGTTTCATCCAGCGTGCGCTTCAGTCGTTGGCGCAACGCGCGAATCTTGCTGCCCAGTACGGCGGCAGCGTTGGCAGACCGCGTGTTTTCAGTTGGGGGAACCATAGCAGGCCGAAATGTGGTCGTCAAAAAATGTTTGATGGAAAATAACTAAGTTAGATCGATATGGCTTAGTCTTCGGGTCTTCGCACGTCTCCGGTGTCACGCGCGATCCGCTGAACACCATCCGGCCCCGGCCGGGAAACGCGCTATCTTGCCAGACTCGCCGCCACCACAGGCAAGCTGCAAGCGGCTCTCCGGGATTTCTCGGAGGCGCCGAAGTCAATCTTACAAAGACATGACGAGACGAATATTCCCGAAAGCACCTGACATGTCAGGGATTACCCGGTGTGGCGCGAAGCTGACGCGCCGCGCACGGAAACATTACCGGTCACGCGCCGGCCGAGGCCCTGCGCCACCCGCCACGGGAGGCCGCTGACCCCGGCGTCGGCGCAGCCCGACCGACCTTGCCGCCGCTTTCGCGCTGCCCACCCGGCCGACGCGCGCAGGCACCAGATTGACCCCGGCAGCGCGCGATCCGCGCCGCCCGCTTGAACCGATATTGATGATGCATTCACCTGTTTCCCAAACCCGATCGTTTACGACGGTCTTCCTCATTGAAATGTGGGAGCGCTTCGGCTATTACGGCATGGCAGCGCTTCTCGTCCTCTTCATGGTCGACAAGCTCGGCTTCACCGACGGCCGTGCGAACCTGACCTGGGGCGCGTTCACCGCGCTCGTCTACGCGTCGCCGTCGATCGGCGGCTGGATCGGCGACAAGGTGCTCGGCGCGCGCCGCACGATGATCATCGGCGCCACGGTGCTGTGCGCCGGCTACCTGATGCTCGCGATGCCGAACGACCAGCTCGGCTACCTGTATGCGTCGCTCGGCGTGGTCGTGGTCGGCAACGGCCTGTTCAAGGCGAACGCCGCGAACCTCGTGCGCCGGATCTATGAAGGCGACGACGCGCGCATCGACAGTGCGTTCACGATCTACTACATGGCCGTCAACATCGGCTCGACCGTGTCGATGCTCGCGACGCCGTGGATCAAGGATCACTGGGGCTGGCACACCGCGTTCGCCGTCTGCTGCGCGGGGATGCTGCTGGGCATTCTCAACTTCGTGCTGATGCACCGCACGCTCGCGCACATCGGCTCGCAGCCTGACGACCAGCCGATCCAGTGGCGCCGTCTCGGTGCGGTGGTCGCGGGCGGCGTCGCGCTCGCGTTCGTCACGATGTACGTGCTCGAGCACAAGCAGCTCGCGGTCGCGAGCGTGTGGACGGCGGCAGCCGCGATCCTCGCGATCTTCGCATACATGATCGCGAAGTCCGAGCGTTCGGAGCGCGCGGGCCTGATCGCGGCGCTCGTGCTGATCGCGCAGGTGATCCTGTTCTTCATCTTCTACGTGCAGATGTCGACGTCGCTGACGCTGTTCGCGCTGCGCAACGTCGACCCGCGCTTCATCCTGTTCGGCACGACGATGTTCTCGTGGAGCGCCGCGCAGTTCCAGGCTCTCAACCCGATCTCGATCATGCTGCTGAGCCCCGTGCTCGTGGTGATCTACAACGCGTTCTCGAAGCGCGGCCATGACATCCCGGTCGCGCTGAAGTACGCGCTCGGCTTCGGCGCGGTTGCGGCGGGCTACCTCGTGTTCACGATCAGCGGCCGCTACGCGGTCGACGGGCGCGTGTCGTCGTGGTTCATGGTGTGGGGCTACGCGCTCTACTCGCTCGGCGAGCTGCTGGTGAGCGGCCTCGGTCTCGCGATGATCGCCCGCTACGTGCCGGCGCGCATGAGCGGCTTCATGATGGGTGCGTATTTCGTCGCGACGGGCGTGTCGCAGTATCTCGGCAGCGTGGTCGCGAACTTCGCGCAGATGCCGTCGCACGACCTGCCCGCAACCGAATCGCTGCCGCTCTACCTGTCGCTGTTCGAGAAGCTCGGCTGGCTCGCGGCACTCGGCATGCTGATCGCACTGCTGCTGCTGCCGCTGATGAAGCGCCTGTCGCGCCAGCATCAGCGCTGCGTGGAAGAGCGCCGCGAAGAAGCAGCGGCGCCGGCGCCGGCAGTCGCCGCGGCTCAGTGAAATCCCTCGGCGCGCTGCGTGCGCGCCACATTCTCCTGCCGATCGCGCGCGCCCGTCCTACACTGGTTTCAGGGAGCGCTTCCGACGAGACGCGCGGCAGGCGGGAGAAAATCATGAAAAGCAAGACGACGCGGATCTTGAGGATGCTGTCGGATATCCGGCGCGCGCAACGCTGCACCGCGCTGCGGGCCGCGAAGGCGGCCGCCGAAGCGGACGCGGTGCTTGCCGAGCGCAACGACGACGCAACGTCCGACGAGTGCAGCGAAGGGGACACCAACGACGCACCGATCGCGCCCCGCTCCCGTATCGGCTCACCTCACTAGCGTTCACCCCACGTGTGCGCCGGCCCGGAATGGGCCCGGCATCACGCGCACCGCGCTGCTCACGCGGCCGCCCTGCGCCATCGCGCAAACCACATTCCCGAACTCGCGAGCGCCATCATCAGGCCGAGCGCACACGCGTCGGCCGCGAGCCCGACGCCGACCAGGTGCGGCAGGCGCGCGCCTTGCGACAGCGGATGCAGCAGAGAATCGAGCACCAGCGAGATCGCGGCCCCCGCGACGAAGCACGGCAACCCGCGCTGGCCGACCGCGACGACCGGGCGCACGGCCTGCGCGATCCGCGCGATCCAGCCGTAACGCACGCAATCCGCCATCAGCCACGCGATCGCCGCGAAGTTCACGATGCGCGCGAATGCAAGGTCGCGCTTGAGCAAGCCTTCGGGCAGCGGCAAGCCCGAGAACAGCTTGTAGCTCGCGCAGCCCAGCACGACCGCGCACGCGATGCCGGTCGCCGCTGCGCTCCAGCGGCCGGGCGCGATCCGCCGGTAGACGGGCTGGCAGCGCGCGAGCACGCCGGCAACGAACATCAGCTGCCACGCGAACGGGTTGAAGCTCCAGTGGAACGTGTCGGTATCGAGCAGCTCGGGGCCGAGCCAGCCGGCGGCGAGCCACGACGCCGCGCTGCACGCGACGAGCAGCCACGGGTGACGGCGCGCGAACGGCACGAGCGCCGGCGCCGCCAGCGCGAACAGCACGTACATCGGCAGCACCGACGCGAGATACGGCTGGCGCTGGAACGTCAGCAGCTCGGCGAGGCCCGTGAGCGGCGACGCGAGCATCACGCTGACGTCGTCGAGCGCGAGGTTCGGCGCATCGATCCCGTAATGGTCGAGCACCGCGGACACGACGAGCATCAGCGTCGACGTCGCGAGAAACGCGCGATAGATCTGCATCGCGCGGCGCATGAACCGCCGCTGTGCGGCGCGTGCGCCGTGCCGCTCGGCGATCGCGACATACGCGCTCGCGGTCGCGAAGCCGCCGAGAAACACGAACACTTCGGCCGCGTCGCACAGCGCGAACGCGTGCAGCGTCACGCGCGACAGCATGCTCGTACTGATGTGATCGACGACGATCATCAGCAGCACGATCCCGCGGAAGAAATCGACTTCGATCAGGCGGCCGCCGCGGGGCGGCGGAAGTGCAGCGGACGGTATGTTCAAGGACATGATCGCGCCCGCGAAATGCTGGCGCAGCATGCGCCGGGGATAGTCGGGAAAGGATGGCGCACGCAGTCGGCGGCGATACACGTATGCTTGTATCGCGCCAACCCGGCTGGCCAGGCAGGGGGATGACCGTTCATCGGAAAGCTGCATACGGAGGAAAGACGGTCCGTTCAGTCTAATAGCCGATCAGGGCATACCCTAAGTAACAAAGTGCAACGGAATCTTCTGTTCGGTTACACGCGCGCGATCGGTAGCGCTACGCGCGACGCGCGGGCAAGCGCCGCATCAGCATCGCGCTGTGCCATGCAGTCAACGCAACCGCGACCCAGATCGGCCCGTAGGTCGCGAGCTTCGCGACCGTGAGCGTCTCGCCGAGCAGCAGCAGCGACACCGCGACGAGCAGCACCGGCTCGACGTAGCCGAGAATGCCGAACAGCGCCATCGGCAGCATCCGGCTCGCCTTCAGGTAGCTCGCGAGTGCAAGCGTGCTCAGCACGCCGAGCCCCGGCAGCAGCAGCGCACACAGCACCGGATGGTCCGCAACCTGCGTCGTGCTCGTCGCGACCATCGCGGCCGCGACCGGACACAGCAGCGCCATCTCGAGCGCGAACGCGGCCAGCGAATCGGCGTTGATCCGGCGGCGCAGCACGAAATACGGCGGATAGCCGAGCGCGACGACGAGCGTCGGCCACGCGAACGCGCGCGTCGCCCACACCTCGTGCGCGACGCCGAGTGCCGCGCACGCGACCGCCGCCCATTGCAGCGGGTCGAGCCGCTCGTGATAGTAGAAGCGGCCGACGAGCACCATCGTCAGCGGCAGCAGGAAATAGCCGAGCGACACTTCGAGCATCCGCCCGTGCAGCGGCGCCCACAGGAACAGCCACAGCTGCAGGCCGAGCATCGCGGCGCTCGCGGGCAGCGCGATCACGAGGCGCCAGTCGCGCACGGCCCGCCCGGCGAGCGCGACGAGCGCCGGCCAGCGGCCGCGCAGCGCGATCAGCGCGAACGCGCCCGGCACGGTCCACAGCACCCGCCACGCGAAAATGTCGAGCCCCGTGAGCGGCTGCAGCAGCTTCGCATACGCGGACATCAGCGCAAACAGCGTCGACGCCGTCACCGACAGCACGACGCCGCGCCCGGCCTCCGGATACCCCGTCATCGCGCGCTCACTGCTGCTGGAAGCGTTCGTAGCGCTTGTCGGACTGCCGCTCCTCGAACGTCACCTCGGTCACGTGCGCGGCAGGCGGCCCGTGCCGCAGCCACGCGAGCATCCGGTCGATCTGCGGCCCGGGGCCCTGGATCATCGCCTCGACGCTGCCGTCTTCGAGGTTCGCGACCCAGCCGCGCAGCTTCAACGCGTGCGCCTCGCGGACCGTCGCATGGCGGAAGCCGACCCCCTGCACGACGCCGCGCACCCGTACGTGGTAAGTCTCGATCCGTTCGTCCAGTTCGTCGCGGCTCATCGTCGTCGCCCTCCAGTTGCGTCCAAGCCCGGCATTGTAGTCGTGTGGCTGCACCATGTCAGTGCCGGCCAGGCGCCTTGTACTGCCACGTTGTGCTGCCACGTTGTGCTGCTGCCTTGTGCCGCCACGCTAACCGTCGCCGCTCACGCCGACCACGTACAATCTCGCTCGACGCACAACTGCCGCGCCGCTCGCGCGCGGCCATGAGGACTTGCATGACTGATACATCCCGCGATCTCGTTCTGGTCACCGGCGCGTCCGGTTTCGTCGGCTCCGCCGTCGCGCGCATCGCGCAGCAGAAGGGCTATGCGGTGCGCGTGCTCGTGCGCCCGACCAGCCCGCGCACGAACGTCGCGGATCTCGACGCCGAGATCGTCACCGGCGACATGCGCGACGAGGCGTCGATGCGCACCGCGCTGCGCGGCGTGCGCTACCTGCTGCACGTCGCCGCCGACTACCGCCTGTGGGCGCCGGACCCGCTCGAGATCGAGCGCGCGAACCTCGAAGGCGCGCTCGCGACGATGCGCGCGGCGCGCGCCGAAGGTGTCGAGCGGATCGTCTACACGAGCAGCGTCGCGACGCTGAAGGTCACGAGCGCCGGCCACGCGGCCGACGAGAACGCGCCGCTCACGCCCGAGCAGGCGATCGGCGTCTACAAGCGCAGCAAGGTGCTCGCGGAGCGCGCGGTCGAGCGGATGATCGCCGACGAAGGGCTGCCCGCGGTGATCGTCAATCCGTCGACGCCGATCGGCCCGCGCGACGTGAAGCCGACGCCGACCGGCCGCATCATCGTCGAGGCCGCGCTCGGCAAGATTCCCGCGTTCGTCGATACGGGGCTGAACCTCGTGCACGTCGACGACGTCGCGAACGGTCACTTCCTCGCGCTCGAGCACGGCCGTATCGGCGAGCGCTATATCCTCGGCGGCGAGAACCTGCCGCTGCAGCAGATGCTCGCCGACATCGCGCAGATGACGGGCCGCAAGGCGCCGACGCTCGCGCTGCCGCGCTGGCCGCTCTACCCGCTCGCGGTCGGTGCCGAAGCGGTCGCGAAGCTGACGAAGAAGGAGCCGTTCGTCACCGTGGACGGGCTGCGGATGTCGAAGAACAAGATGTACTTCACGTCCGCGAAGGCCGAGCGCGAGCTTGGCTACCGCGCGCGGCCGTACCGCGAAGGGCTGCGCGACGCGCTCGACTGGTTCCGCTCCGCCGGCTACCTGAAGTGATCCGACGCGCGCGGGGCCATGCGCTCCGCGCGTCGCGCACGCATTTCACGCGGCGCGCGCAACACGTTCATCTCCCCTGATACTCATGCCGGCGCCTGCAAAAACGCAGGCGCCGGCATTTTGCCTGCACTTTGTTACACGCGCGTGCGGACCGGCATCGGCGCAGCAGGTAAAATCGCGGGTCTTACGTAGAGAAAGCACGCATGAACCTGAACGATCAGATCGATGCGCTCAATGGCGGCGTCGATCAGCTCCTCCATGATCACCGCGCCGCCCAGCAGGCGGCACGCAGCGCGGATGCCTTCGCGCGCGCGGCCGCGGCCGAAGCCGAAACGGCCGCCCAACGACACGCCGCGGCCGAGACCGAAGCGCAGGCTGCCGCGCAACGCCATGCACAAGCTGCGGCCGAGGCCGAAGCCGCGCTGCAGCACCACTCGGAAGCGAGCGCCGAAGCCGAAGCCGCCGCGCAGCGCCACAACGACGCAACCGTGCAGGCCGAGGCCGCCGTGCAACGTCACGCGGAAGCAACCGCGCTGACCGAAGCCCTCGCGCAGCGCCATGCGGATGCCGAAGCCGCATCGCAGCGCCACGCGGCCGCGATCACCGAAGCCGAAGCCGCCGCACAACGTCACGACGCCGCCGCGACCGAAGCGGAAGCCGCTGCGCAGCGCCATGCCGACGCCACCGCGCAAGCCGAGGCCGCCGCGCAACATCACGCGGCCGCTGTCGCCGACGCAGAAGCCGCTTCGCAGCGCCACGCCGATGCGATCGCGCAGGCCGAAGCCGCCGCGCAGCGTCATGCCGATGTGACCGCCGAGGCCGAAGCCGCCGCGCAACGCCATGCCGACGCCACCGCGCAGGCCGAAGCCATCACGCAGCGTCACGCCGCAGCGATCGCCGAGGCCGAAGCCGCCGCGCAGCGCCATGCCGACGCGACCGCCCAAGCCGAAGCCATCACGCAGCGCCACGCCGCAGCGATTGCCGAAGCCGAAGCCGCCGCGCAACGCCATGCCGAGGCCACCGCCCAGGCAGAGGCCATCGCGCAGCGCCATGCCGAAGCGATCGCGGAAGCGCAAGCCGCCGCGCAGCGTCACGAACAGGCAATCGCCGACGCCGAAGCGCTGGTCGAAGCCGTCGTCAAGGAAGCGATCACCAAGGGAGCCGGAGCGGCGGAAACGGTGGATGCGGTCGAGGCCACAGACGCGGAAGCGGCGAATGCGCCGGTCGCAGCCGAGGCCGCCGAAGCGGAACCGGTGAATGCGCAGGAAGCAGCGGCAGCAGACACCGACGCGCCTGCGCCCACGGTAACTGAAGCCGAAACCGCCATCGCGACGGAACTCGCGCCCGCCGCAGCCGCAGCCGACTCCGCAGCCGCAACCAACGCACCGGCCGTTCCTGCGAACAATTCGACGCTGCACGTCGCGCGCCCGTCCCAGAACGAACTGACGCTGACCGTCAACGGCGAATCGATCACGCTGCATCCGGAGCAGCTGAGCCAGCTGATCGAGGAACTCGCGCACGTGCGCGCGTCGATGCAGCTCGAGCAACCGGCGGGCATCCCGGCGGGCTGGCGGTTCGTGTCGACGAAGAATCCGATGATGGCCGTGCAGAAGCAGCCGAACGGCGACCGCTTGCTGGTCGCGCGCCACACCGGCTACGGCTGGGTGCCGTTCACGTTCTCGCCGGATGTGGTGGTTCAGATGTACATGATGCTCACTCAGCGTTAAGCACGGGGCGTCGATCCTGCGGCTATCCGCAGGGGAGCTGGCCGAAGGCTGGCCAGCACAGGGGCGGCGACCTGCCGCCCCTCGGTTTGCCGCCCCTGATCAGCATCGGGCCCGCCCGCCGAGCGCGCGGGCCCCGGCGCTCAGCGGTCCACCGGCGCCTGCACGCGGGCCTTCCACTGGCCGCCCTTGCCGCGCCAGTAGCGCCACGCGGACGCGAAGGTCGCACCGACGTAGAACGCCGCGATGAGCGGCAACGCGGGCGCCCACCACGGCGAGCGCCGGTAGTAGCGCAGCATCGGCGCGTACGCGGTGCACATCGACGCCCATGCGAGCCATGCGGGCCACGCACGTGCACCGTAGGCGAGCGCCGCGACGGGCGGTACGAGATAGATGATCGCCATCCCGAGCAGCGTGCCGGCCAGCAGCCACGGCGAATAATGAAGCTGCGTGAACGCGGTGCGCGCGATCATGTTCCAGATATCGCGCCAGCTGTCGTAAGGACGCAGCGACACGCTGCGGTTGGCAAGATCGAGACGGATCGGATGGCGGCCGCTGCCTCGATGCTTGATCTGCGCAGCGAGGCTGCAGTCGTCGATCAGCGCGTTGCGGATCGACTCGATGCCGCCCGCCTCCTCGAGCGCCGTGCGCTTCACGAGCATGCAGCCGCCCGCGGCGCCGGCCGTCTTGTTGCGCGGATCGTTGATCCACGAGAACGGGTAGAGCTTCGCGAAGAAGAACACGAACGCCGGGATCAGCGCCTTTTCCCAGAACGAATCGCAGCGCAGCCGCACCATCAGCGACACGAGATCGCGGCTTTCCGCCTGTGCGCGCGTGACGAGCTGGGCCACGGCGTCCGGCGGATGGCCGATGTCGGCATCGGTCAGCAGCAGGTAATCGGCCGGCAGGCCGAGCGTCTGCACGGCGGCGATGCCCTGCGACTGCGCCCAGACCTTGCCCGACCAGCCGGCCGGCAGCGGCTTCGCGCCCAGCACCGTCAGGCGGTCCGCACGATTGATCGCGAGCGCCGCCGCGCGGGCCGCGTCGGCGGTGCCGTCGTCGCTGTGGTCGTCGACAATAATCAGATGAAAGTCGCCAGGGTAGTCCTGCTCGAGCAGCGACGTCGCCGCGCGGGCAATCACGTCGGCTTCGTTGCGTGCCGGCACGACCGCGACGATGGCCGGCCAGCCAGCCTCGGCGGCCGCGCCGCGCGCGTCGGGCGGCAGCGGCCGCGCCG